>NZ_JBDIVO010000050.1:0-20513 GCF_039794385.1 Methylocaldum sp.
TGATTCCGTCTTTTACCACCTCCGGAAAATTGCCGACCGAGGTCGCCACGACCGGCCGACCGAAAGCGTGGGCTATCATCAGCGGCCCGCTTTGAGTGGCGCTGAGATACGGAAAGGCCACAACCGTAGCGAGCTGAATCAATTCGCTCACCTCATGGTTGGGTATGTAACGAATATCGAAAATCGTGCGCCGCTCTATTCCTAACTCCCGGGCCAGTCTGCGCAATTCGTTTACGTCGACCGATTGCGTCGGGTAGCCCGCGACAACCAATTTGGCTCGATATTTATCGCTCTCGATCAAAGCAAAGGCGCGAAGGAGATCGGGAACGCCCTTGCTCACCCGAAGATTGCCGAAAAACAGTACCACCCGGTCGGAAGCCTCGATGCCATAACGCTCGGCTAAGCCGACCTTTTGGGCCTGACTGAAAAATAGACTGGACACCCCGTGCTGGATGATGTGGACGCGCTCGGAAGGCACCTCGAGCTCGGCCAAGAACCGATCCCGATTTATTTCCCCGTGGATGAACACAGCGGAGAACGCTTTATATACGGTTTTCTCGAAAAACCCCGTCGTCCGATCGATCAGGGCATTGATTCGAGACAAGCTCGGATCGCGAAACTCGTACTCATGGCACACGTCCGCCAAAACCAGGCCATGACGCTTAAGCCTTCGAAGAAAAAGCGAGACTCCGGGAAAATAGAACCGTCCAAACAGAATGACGTCGGGTTTCTCGGCGATCAGATAATTCGTCAGGCGAATCCACTGGCCGAGTAGTCGAGAAAACCTCAACACTCTTCGGCCGGTCCACCAGAACCGGCGCCAGGTTTTCGCCAGGACTCCTCGCGGCTGCTTTCGCACTGCGCGCGAATCGACGATCTTCCACAGATGCAATCGCTTGTCGACACGAAAATTATGCGGACAGCCGCTGAGTTCATACTCATCTGCGGTCACTAAAGTGACGTCCGCTCCGGCATTCGCGAGTCCGGTGCATAACTCGTAGGCATAGTGCACCAACCCTCCCTGGCCCGTAGGCTCGACGACAAATATCCTCATCTTAAATCCCTGTCTTATATATAAGGTACCGACAACTTCCCTGTATCAGCACTGACGCCATGAGTCGCTCGATGATCCAACAACCGTGAGGCCCGGCGATTTCCGCCCTCGATAAACCCCACACGGAAGATCAAAAACCTTGGCTAGTCAGCGAGATTACGGTTTCCCTCAACTTGAATTCCGCACGCGATCGAGGGAATGGCGATTTGCTCCGAGGAATAGCACCCGTCGGACGGAGCAGCGAATGCTGGCCCCCAATGGGACCTCGGGTTTAGATGAAGCGGAAACGGTGCGCTGTCCATCGCCAGACTCTCCGCAAGTCGACTATCCTCCTTGAATGGGCCGGGAACGAGAACGGTCCGGCCGAAACGTTTTTCACTATATCAAACAGTCGTCGGATGAGAAAAGACGAACAATCACGACTTGTGTCGCCTTTCTATGGTGCAAGGGGTATGTGCTTAACCGTCGCTCTCCGGCGACCCCTCGACTTTCCGATCCCTTACATGCGTTTCGGGTGTCATTTCCGCCCCCTCCAGTGACCCCATTTTCGCTGCGTACGCCCGGCGCGTCCTCTTCCATCGAACCACACATCTTTTTGGATAGGAGCGATCCTCTGTCGCATATCAGCGTCGATTGATAAGTAATTCTACGTAGTCGGCGACACCCCCAAAAAGCCAATCCCGCGTCAGCTCTAGGTTTGATCGATATTGGCACGGCACATGCTTTCATCGGCTACGCAAGTGACGAGCGACTACCCGACAACAAAAATTGGTTTTACTTCAATCCACTTGCGCTTTTTTGCTTGGAAACTGAAGCGTTAAACATGCTTGCCTTTGTGCCCCTTAGGTAATTGGCGGTCTCGGATATCCGACCCCGTGAGTAGGGCAACACGCTGCTCCCAGAGCAGTTCCCCCGAAAAAACATTCGGGCCTACTCAATCAGCCTTGAATAACCCAGTAATGAATGTCACCGACGTTTGCCTTCATCAAACGTGGCTGATGCCTTTTTCATCACTGAGTTATTCGAAGCGGTACTTAAGACACATGGGATTCAGCCATAGCTTAAAAGGGGGGGTGCTCGTACTTTTGGAAAACGAATGGAACTGCTTGAACAGCCGGTAGTTCGACCAACGCTGAACCTGTCAGGAATGATGGAGTTGGTCCCAGGGACGCTAAAGCTCGGTGATTACGGCGGTTTAGATCAGCCGTCGCACTGAAGCTTACATAACCTGGCATGGCCGCGAAGAGCCGCTATGCCTCGAATTTGTAGCGAAAAAATCCCACGGGAGAAACCATGAAATTTGTAAACTCTTACCTTCCTTCAGCCAAATGCGCCGAAAAACGAGTTGCCGACGGTCGCAGCCATAGAATCGTACGCAAAGCCGTCCATGGCCTGTCGATAGCAGCGACCCTGGTCATGGCTCAATCGGCCGGTGCCGCCGACGATTATGTTCGTCCGTTCGGCCCGAACGCGCCCTGGAACCGACCGGTGGACGGGCTGCCGCGTCATCCCCAGTCCGATGCCTTGACCAATCGCCTGTGGCAATATTCGCCGTCGCGGGTCGGCAATTTCAATCTGTCCTTCAGCGGCTATACCTATCCGGTGTACATGGCCAGCACCGCGAAGGGCTCTTACCAGGTCCAGGCGGGGATGGGTAACCTCAACGGTACCAAGATCCCCTGGAGCCCGGACTGGAAGCCCGCGACCGGCTCCGATGGCCAGGTGATCATCCTCGACCCGGACAGCGGGCAGGAGTGGGATTTGTGGCAGGTGAACTTTAACGGCTCCCGGATTCGCATCTCGAACGGCAATCTGGTGCCGGGCTCGTATTTGACCAAGGAAGACGGCTTCAAACCCTCGCGCGGCTGCGGCATTTCCTATCTCGCCATGCTGGTGAGACCGGAGGAGATTGCCCAGGGCAAGATCGAGCACGCGCTGTCGATGCCGAGCCGGAACACCGCGAAGACCTTCGTGGCGCCGGCCACCAAGTCGGACGGTCGGGTTACCCAGAACGGTATGCCCATGGGCACCCGGTTTGCGCTGAACATCACCGATGCCGAGATCGACGAGTGGGTGAACTCCTTGCCGAGCGAATTGTCGGACCAGACCCGCCAGGCGGCGCGGATCATCGCCGTAGCGCTTAGGGATTACGGCTGGTTCATCTCCGACACGGCCGGCGGCGCGCACTTCCAGTTCGAGGACAACGCCACCGCCAAAGCCAAATGGGAGGCGCTGGGCTTGGGAGAGCAATACATCAACTATAAGAACTATCCCACCGATCTGCTCGATGGCTTGCTGACCAAACAGCGTATCTATGCGATAGCTCCTAGCGACCAATACTGATCGAGCTTATCGGTACGGAAACCCTGCGTGCGCGTTTTCTCGAGATAAGACAGTTCGTCCGTTCCCTCTCAAAGTGAGACCGCACGCAGGGTAAATACCGACTGGGTTAGCCCAAGCCGAGCAGTTCTGAACCCACGTCGCCGTATCCGCCTCCCCGCGATTCGATTGCGAGAGGCGATAATCGTCGGTCGGCTCAGCACTACTCCGAACTCTCCCTCAGCCGGGTTTCGACACTTGGCCACGTCGATCCATCCTCGGGCGGGATTTTTCTCGCCCCGGGATGCATTCATAGATCAACCGAACACCGGAAAAATCGGTTTCGCCAACCTTTCCCTCAGGCTGCTCATGCGTCATGAGGCGCGAGTCGCTCGCGATCTCATAGGCGGAACAGTCCGCCGACGGTCCTAAATCGTTCCAGATACTGCTGGTCCTTTCCTCAAACCTCAAAACAGCGGTATGAAGAGCCCGTTGAGCATCAGTATTTTCCGGATTTGATCCATGAAACCCGCAACCTTCGCCACCCCGCGCTTCGGCACAAAAACGACATCCGTAGGCTGAAGCAGAAAATCCGAATCGCTTAACTCGCCGTCGAGGATATTTTCCACATCGACTTCATGCGTCAACGGTTGGTTGTTGGGTCCTTTTCGGATGACGGTGACATCGTTGATATTTGCAGTCTCCAGGAATCCCCCGGCTTCGTCTATGGCTTGGAGGACCCCGATCTTGTTTCTTACCGTGATGAATCCGGGCTTTGCGATGTCGCCCGCCAAGTAGACCCTCGGCTCGGTAAGCGTCCGGACAAGCACCGTGACGGCAGGATCTTTCAACTCTCCGGAATAGGCGTTCGTCAAAACTTCGTCGAGCTTCGCCGGGTTTATCCCTGCCGCCTGCACGTCGTCGATCAGTTGGAGAGAAATCTTGCCATCCGGCCGCACGATTACCGACTCGTTGAACTCAGGGGTATAAAAGAATTTCACGTCCAGCTGATCTCCGGGCTGAATGATGTAATTAGGCGGAACCTCATACCTGCTCTCCACCTCGGCCAATGCTACGCTGGGATCAAGGACGGGCCGGTTAACCGTACACCCATAGCAGCCCATGATGATGATCAGCGTCATCAGCCCTGCCAGACGACCGGAAATAGCTTTGCGACCTCGCGCAATCGGGTTGACTCCGTTCATAGCATCCTGTCCATTAGATAAGTCGTGGTTTACAAAAATACGTGACGTAATTCGGTACCTGGTTTACGAAAGCTCGACATCTAGCATTCTTTCGCTGCCTTAACGCCTGACGGCATCGAGTATCGTATTTGCTCCCTTAATAACGACCTCCTTTTCTAAAAGCCATAGTGTTCCGAAATAAGCGGCGGCTCCCGTTACTCCGGCAACCAACAGTTGCACCACGGGAGGCTGATCGCCGATGCTGTAGACCAGCGGGGTGGTAACAATGGTGAGCGCGGTCCCGCCGACAAACGCCGGCCTGAGTGCGCGCATCAATTCCGACACCGTAACCCCTATCACCCGTACGATTACGAACAAATGAACGATTTTTACTAGGAATGCCGTTGCGATTAGGCTCAATGCCACCCCTACGAGCTGGTATTGAACACCCACGAGAAGTAAAGGAATCAGTATTATGATGTGTAGTATGCCCATTTTTAACAACAGTGCCGGGCGTCCAATTGCCTTATAGATATCACCCGCTGTCGTTCCGATCGAGAAAATAAGAAATGCAACAGGCAGCAACCGGAGAATCGGAATCGCGCCCAACCACTGAGCCCCGAGCAAAACCTTGACTATAGGTTCCGCTGTGATAATGAGACCGAGAGAGATCGGAACAATAAAAACCTGAACGTATTGGGTTACCGAAAGAAATGCTCGTCGCAGCAAGTGGGGCTGGTGCTGTATCGTCGCTAACGCGGGAAACATCGCTCCCGCCAATACCACCCACACATTCATAATCAGTAGATCGACGATACGATAAGTTATCGAATATATCCCGAGCGCCGCATCTCCGAGGGTTCGTCCAATAACGATAAACTCGATATTCGATACAAGTGCGTTAATCAGGTTAAATGCCATGAAGGGTATGCTGAACTTCAAAAGGCGGCCAAGCTGTGGCTTTTTGATGCGCATCCTGAGTTTTTGCCGCAGTGCGATGCGCGCTAGGACGACGCCCGAAAGCGAACTCGATAGCTGTCCGATGATCAGCGACCATGCCCCGAATCCTTTGACGGCAAGAACGATCGTGACAACTGCTTTGATAAGCAATCGCCCGAGATCCGGTATCAGCTTTTTGCGAAACGCCAAATCCCGCTGAAGAAGCGCAATGTGGACCGAACCGAAAGGATCGATGAGGAACGTCAAAGCAAGTATCCGCAACATCGGCTCGACCGCCGGTGCGCGAAAAAAGACGGCAACCGCCGGAGCTATGGCGAAGGTAAAAAGAAAAAAAAGAATTCCGATGACCAGATTCGCGGCGTAAACGGTGTTCGCCGCTTCCTGTACATCGTTTCGCTGCTGTATCAGGGCGCTTCCTAAACCCAAGTCTTGCAGCAGCGA
The DNA here is from genome assembly GCF_039794385.1 of Methylocaldum sp. NCBI lineage: Bacteria > Pseudomonadati > Pseudomonadota > Gammaproteobacteria > Methylococcales > Methylococcaceae > Methylocaldum > Methylocaldum sp. Next base: position 5,959 of record NZ_JBDIVO010000050.1, read on the forward strand.
AAAGTATGAAATGATGATTGTCGCTAGACTGACTATCCCGAAGGTTTCGGGTGGCAAGAGCCGGGTAAGTACTGCCATGGTGATCAGTACGACGCCTTTGCTCAGTGCAAAAGACGCGTAGTTCCACGCCACGGCATGTACGGTCTTTCTGCCAGCATGAATCATTGTTCAATCCCTTGTCGCGAATTCGTTCGCAGGCCATTCTTATGACGTCATGTCATAAGTCCCAACTCTGCTTACAGCACTATTAAGGCAGAACCCTACCGGTCTGCCCTCCTTGTTCATCGTGCGATACACAAACCGACTGGCGCTTCGTACTCTAATATAAATCTTGCCGATACGCCAAGAGATGCGATTCCCTATTGCATTGTTGATACACGTCGCCCGTTGCGTGCATCACGCCGAGTTCCTCCTGGCTGTTATCTCGACCGGGGCGAGTGGCGGCTTAACGCCTTTGTTACACTGGCCGTCGTCGCATGTTTCGAAACCGGCTCAGTTGCTATGACTTAGTTGAACCTCTATCGGCCAGTTGGACTGCCGGGGCAGCGGAAAGATTCAAACAAAGTTATTCTTAACAATATCGAGCTTCGAAAAGCCGATTTTTTGTTGATTTTTGTCTATTCTGATTACGCGACTGTTTGATATAGTGAACGCATTCGGCCGGACTTCGCGCAGTCCCGGTCCGTCCCAGGGAGGATAATCGACTTTTGGAGTCTGGCGATGGACAGCACCCCCATTCACGCGAACCCGAGACACTGCCGTGCAGGCGGATTGTCGCGGCCGCGTTACTCTCCGGCCGGTCTCGTTGCCTGGCCGTTCCTGCATCACGATGTTGAATACCGTCCTCTAGCTCATCTAAATTTGTCGGAGTGCAGCAAAACTTTCGATCTGCATTATGACGGCTTTGAAGCGGTCCCGATCGCTCGAGCTGTCGACGTCGACATTCATTCCGCTGCACCCAAGGTGAATTTAGCGCCTGCGCACAGCCGGCCGAAGCGCGGAAGTCAAACCCGCCGCCTTGGAGCTATCCTGACGGCTTATCGTTCAATTTATCGGAGGTAAAAATACATACAGCGATTGCGCGCAGCACAAGGACTTGATGCAGCGCCCTCTCACTATTCGGAGAATCTTAACGGACAGATAGAGAGAATAAAGTTTGCAGAAAAGGAGTGTTTGCAAATGAAATCTATTTCAAAGGACTTGCTTGGTCTGCTTACGACTGTCTTTATACTTTTCGGCCTAAATACCTTAGATCCGGGAACGGGTTCGATCGCCAGCATCTCCACTCCCACAAAAATTTTAGCCGCCTTGTCGGTGCTCACTATCGTGGCGGGCTGGAAATTCTGGACCAAACATTCCATATACCTGCCTCTCCTATTAGTTATAAGTACAAACCTCGCTTTATCGGCACGCCATAATACCCAATACAATAATTACATCTTCGGTTTTTTAGAAACCATTCTCCTAGGTATATCGGTGTATTTCTCCCATGCCGTCGCCAGGTGGATGGCTTACGTTTCAGAGGAACTGGAAAGCATGCTCTTGAAAGATCTGCATAAACCGATCGCCAAGCTCCCGGACTCCATGAATGAAATCAATACATATCTTTATCAAAGCAGGCGATCCGGAAATCCGCTTAGCGTTATCGTATTAGACGTGAAGGAAAACCTTAACAAATACTCGCTATCCCACTATCGAAAAATGATATTTCATGAGCTTGCCGAACGCTACTTGAAGCGCTATCTGACGGTAAAGTTGATAAACCGGATCGTCGCCGGGTTTCGACGCAGCGACATGATCGTAATGTGTACCGAGCATGACTCCCGGTTGTTAATCATGTGTCCGTCAACAAGTCTCGAAGCATGCAATACCGTGGCTCAACGGATACAAACGAGCGCCAAGAAGGATCTGGACCTTCCCGTATCGGTTGGTGCAGCGTCTTTTCCAAGCGATGGGTTCACACTTGAAGCCTTAATCAAAACCGCCGAGTCAAATATCGTGGATGGCAAGCAGCCCCTGCCTGTCGAAGAAACCGAGGAGCAAGCTGCATGATTACCCCAACGCTAAGAGAGCGATATGGAAATGATCTCGACTGGTTAGGTCGATTCAAGCCAAGACTAAGAATCTCCAACAACCAGGGTTACTTGATAGCCAAGCGGCTATTCGACATGCTATTTGTAATACTTACGAGTCCATTGTGGATACCGCTAATATTAATTATTTCATTGTTCATTAAACTGGAATCTCCACGAGATCCCATTTTCTTCTTACAAGAAAGGACCGGTAAGAACGGCTATCGGTTTTGTATCTTTAAATTCAGAACCATGGTTCCAAATGCTGAAGCGCTCAAATGTGAACTCATGCACTTGAACGAACTACAGTGGCCGGACTTCAAAATCCAGAATGACCCGCGGATAACCCGCGTAGGAAAGATATTGCGGAAAACAAGCCTGGATGAACTCCCGCAAATTTTTAATCTCTTGTTCGGCCAAATGACGTTAGTCGGACCACGGCCGACATCTTTCCACCCCGAAACCTACCGGCTCTGGCAAACCGAACGCCTGGATGCGATACCGGGAATCACGGGCTTGTGGCAGATTCTGGGTAGAAATAAGACTGAGTTCGACGAACGCTCACAACTCGATATCGCTTACATTCAGCGAGCCTGTCTCCGACTCGACCTGGAAATCCTTCTGCGAACTTTCCAGGTAATACTGACCCGGCGCTCACTCGGTTGTTAGCAAACTGAGCCGGACGGGCTCGCGATGCAAATTGTTCCCTTAAGGGAGAACAGTGCAATTTTCGATCGAACATAAGGAGAAAAGAGTGTCTGCAAAACCATGGACTTGGCTATCCCAACCTGAAGGGATCGGGCGGCGGATCGCCGCACAAAAATGGGATCTTTTGGCCCTAGGCACGAGTGCGCTGGTGCCGGTTGTATTGATTTCCCAACTGGAAGCTCTTCAATTGGCACTGATGTTCATTGTCGTGTTTGTCGGAATTCCAGCCGCCGTTCTCACTTTTGCACGTACCGACTGGGGTTTGGCGGCATTGACATTCATCATTTATACGAATGCCTCGGATGTCGCCATCGAGCACGGTGCACCATCGCCGACTAAGTTGTACGGCGCCGCGCTGCTCACCGCATTCACGCTTCGCTTCATCGGTGGCGATAGACCCGTTGGAGCCGCCAAACCGGCCCTGCTCGTCCTGATATACATGCTGCTCGTCTTGGCGTCGTTATCCTATTCGGACTACTTTCGGGACGCACAGGAATTCGTCTTCAATAACATCAGGGAAGGAATGATTTGTATTCTCATAATACTAATATCACGAACTGCCGCCTCGTTTAGGCTCTTGATTTGGGCACTAGGATTCGGGGCACTATTCTTAGTATCCATGAATTTTGCCCAATTTGTTACTGGTGCTTATTGGTTCAAGTTCGCTGGATTTGCAAATGCCGAATATGATGAGCTCGCAAAGGAATTGGGCGATTATCGGATATCGGGCCCTTTGACCGACCCCAATTTCTATGCCCTCATCCTTCTACCCATAGTGCCATTATGTATCGAGCGGCTGTTAAACGAACCCATTCGGTTGCTTCGCCCGCTAGCGGCAATTACGCTCGCTTTGGTACTCCTGGCCATCAGTCTCACCTACTCTCGCGGCGCACTTGTGGGCATATTCGGAATGCTGTGCCTTGCACTTATGCACATTCGCGTTTCTCCCAAGGTGTTAACATCAGGCCTCGCCGTACTAATCTGCCTGCTCGCCCTTGCTCCGAGTGCTTATGTCACTCGTATAAACGATATGGTCGCCACGTTTTCCGGAGAGAAAGATCCATCCGAAACCAGCGCCGCAGACATTTCGGTCGACGGACGCAAGGCGGAGATGCAAATCGCGTTGCGTATGTTCGTGGATAACCCGTTGTTCGGAGTTGGAGCCGGTAATTATGTTTTCAATTTCCAGCGCTATAGCCAGGACTTACACCTTATGAATCGCGGCGAAAATCGAAACGCACATAGTCTTTATCTTCAGATAGCCGCTGAACGAGGACTTATCGGTTTGGTGAGTTTCGGAGCTCTGCTATGGTTTATGGTCAAGAGCCTGAAGCAGGCAAGATACACGTTCGAACAAGCAGGACGCCACGACTATGCAACTTTGGTAACTGCCTTTAGCATAGGAGTTTTCGGTTTTCTTGTGAGCAGCTTGTTTCTGCACGACTCTTATCCAAAATATTTTTGGATTCTGATGGGAATTGCCCTTTCTTTACCGCAAGCGGCCGAGTGGGAAATGGCTCACTCTGGTAAGCGTTCGCTCTCTACTTAACTTTTTCAATAACTCACTATAGGGATATAACAGTGATGCTCTCTAATCGTCAAATACGAGATTCTAATTTGGTCGCCATGGTGATCAGGCATAAACGCAAGGCTTTGGTGGCTTTCTTAGTAGCCTTATCGGCTGGAGCAATTACCGCAATTCTTGAAAAACCGGTTTATGAGGCACATGCCGCGTTGTTGTTCAACCTGGGTCGTGAGTACAAATACATACCTGAATTCAGCGGCCCCTATAGTAGCTCTAGGCGTGAATTCAAAATGGAGGAATTGCTCAACACGGAGTCGGAGCTTCTGAATAGCACAGACTTACGGCAAAAAGTAATCACTTCGATAGGCATCAAAACGCTATACCCTGAACTTAAAGACGCAAATCCTCAGGATCAATCCGTAATGGATGCGGCGCTATTGAATTTCGACAAAGCTCTCGCCGTCAAAAGCGTGAAAAATTCGGGCGTCATCCACGTCTATTTTGCCCATCCGGATTCGGTTGTCGCGAAGCGGGTCGTCGACTTGCTCGTTAACAGTTTTATCGATAAGCACGTCCGAATTTACGGAGAGTCCCGCGCTCCGTTTTTCGAGCAAAAACTCGCCGAGTACACCGTAGGCCTGCAAGAAGCCACGCAGAGTCTACGCGACTTCAAGCAACAGTACGGGATAATTAACGTCGACGAACAGATACGGTTACTGTTGCAAAGACAGTCAGCCGTAGAGGAAACGCTCCGGCTTTCCAAATCGAGGGCTAATGAACTGTCTCATAAATTGGCCGCTCTGCAAAAGTTGAAAAACAGGGTTCCGCGGAATGATCCGTTGTCCACGGGGGTGGACTTTGCGCAGCAAAGGCTCCTCGAGCTTCAGCTGAAGGAGCAGGAGCTTTTGCGGAGATACAATGAAAACAGCAGGACCGTGAGTGAAGTTCGACAAGACATCGATAACGTGAAGGCATTCATGCGCCAGAACGAAGAGGAAAAAGCGGCGCAGATTCGGCGTCAGCCGAACCAGGCTTACTGGGCGCTGGAACTGGAAACGACCCACCTCGAGCCCGAATTGCTGAGCGTCCAGACAACCATTAAGGATGCCGAGCAGACCCTGAGGCAGGTCAACGATCAACTATCGGTCATCAATATGCATAAGGGAGAATTGCTTAATCTTGAAACGCGGCTAGCGGTAAAGGAAGGCCTCTATCGTGATTATCTGAGCAAACTCGAGGAAACCAAGATTTCCGAAGAACTGGACCTCAAGAAAGTTACCAATGTCCGCGTCTTCCAGGAGCCCACGATATCTCCGAAGCCATTAAACGCGGCAAGACTCTTAAAGGTAATGGTTGGTGCGCTTTTTGGGCTTTTGGCTGCCTTCATCGTGGCCTACTTTGCTGAGTTGAAGCGACGCGGGCTTTACACACCGGAAGGTGTCGAAGAAAAGCTCGGCGTGCCGGTCCTGGCTCGAATCCCGTCCCCATAAAGACCTTCGAACGGAGTGGCCGGCATTTGGGAACAGTGGACACACTCGGCTGGGTAAACCCGCTGTCGTCAGCGGATGGGCGGTCTCGAGGCCGCCCTACCCCGCTCGACGGCTGTGCACCTCCTTTCGATGGACGATCCGTCGGCGCCTGACTTCCCGCGGACTATCGTCGTGCCGTCTCGATGGGCCTCAGGGCATCCGTGCGCCCCACACCCCACAGCCACAACACTGATCGAACGTCCTTGGAAGCTGCGATCCGCTTGCCGGAGTCGTTACCGCTTCATCAGCAGACCGAACTCACCATCGAAAAGGAAAGCGCTCGCAGAACGAATCTGCCCTCACTCCGTACGGCGCGCTTTCTCCCAAAGAACGGTCTGCCTACCTTTCGAATACCTCACCAGACCGCGGAAGGACGCAAAATTTCCGCTCGCGATGTAATACCAAATCCCCAACAGCCCTACCTTCCAACCGAACTTTTCCGAGATCCATCCAATAACGGCCAGGAAACCAAATGCGATTTGGGCCCAAAATAATGCAATCACTATTTCGGGAGTATCCGGTAAAAACATCAATCCCGCGCTGGAAAGAAAGACACCGGCACTGAAGAACGGCAGGAAGAGACGCATGACCTTATGAGATACCAATTCGAAAATTGCGAGCTTGTCGTTCCATGGCCATAATGCCCGAGCATCCAGGAGCATCTGAAAGCGTCCGGCTGTAATGCGCTGCCTTCGCAAAACCTCGTCGCGCGTGGACATCGCCGAACTTTGGAAACACAGCGCCGCCGGATCGTAGATGACTCGAAATCCTTTCCGCAATGTCTGCATGGCGAGGCAGGCATCATCGAGAATCATATTGGTCGGTATAGGCTCGAATATCGATGCGCGAATGGCGAGCATCGCCCCGCTGACACTGACGGTCGACCCGCATTGCGTTTCCTTCGTTTTAATGTAAGCCTCGTAGCCCCAATACGATTTCTCGGAGCCGAAGATCGGCGATCTGTTTTTGTGCAAACGCCTGTTGCCATTAACGCATCCGACCTCTGGATCATTAAAATTCCGAACCAGAAGCTTTAGACTATCGGCACGATAAATGGCACGTGCGTCCGAAAAAATCAGGATTTCACCCTTGGCTAGAGCGGCGGCCCGATTCATCGCGGCAGCCTTCCCTTCCCGCACAGGGGAGTGAACAATAGTGATATCCGGTTTATCGGTATATTTACTGATTATTGATGACGTTCTATCCGTCGACCCATCATTAACCACTATCACCTCGAGCAGATGCGCCGGGTAATTCAATGACAGACTATTCTCAATTTTCCTGCCTATAATATCCTCTTCATTGTAAGCGCAAACAATCAAGCTGACTGTCGGGTGAATCGGCGCTGCGTCGATTCGACGTTGTCTTACCGAGGCAAGCGCTGTAATTAAGATGGGGTATCCGATATAGACGTAACAAATTAAGCCTAGACATAACCAAAAAATTGATAACATCATAATCCCTTGATGTCTTTGTCTAACGGCATTGATGACAGTGTCGAAAGGTTCATGAATGGCCTAAATCATCGAACTATCGGCCACTCTAAACAACCTTGCTAATACGACACATGAAGTTTCACTTGCTACGTATTTACTCAACGAATTGCGACTCCTTTGCCTATTAGTCAAGCACGAGCGAATCGCCCGGGTATGATATTCAAATTCCTCAACTTCGGCTTCAACACCAACCATACCGGGCGAATCTCAAGAAGTGCTTTTTGATATACGTAAGCAATCCATCCTCGCACGGTCGGCCTACATAGATAGTAGTGAAATACGTTGTAAAATTGGGGCTTCCATCCACTATGCCATGATGCATCCGTAATCAAATTATTAAAACTAATTCCACCCTTGTTCTCATAATAATTCATAAGATATTCGCGAAGCAGATGACCTGGACTACAGAATGAATAGTTTTCATCATAACCGATCTTTACGGTATAAAGGGTACTATCCGTAATGAGACTGAACTCCACAGATATAGGCTTTTTATCATGCCACATAATATGAATTTCGCATCCGCCTGATCGGGAGTAGTGTTCCATTAGCAGCCTATAAAAGGACTCGAGCTTTTTGTCTAGTTTTATGGCTGTACCAGATCCTTTTCTACCTTTCCAACCAGAGGCTTCAACATCTAAAAAAGCCTCGTAAGCCATGCCGAGTTCCGGATGCTTTGATGCAGACGTGTAGGTTATGTTTCCTAAATCTTCGGCACGCTTTTTTGCTCGTCTCATATTATTTCTGAAAGTTTTCGAAAACCCTTGAAACATTAGATTATAAGGACGCATAACTATATAGTCGCATTGCCCACAGGATCTTCGAACATTCCAGATATTAGACTGTTCAGCTAGTGCAGTGACTGCGGCTGATTCTTCAAGGACACGCGGGAGATAAATATAGTCCCAGGAAAGGCCTGGCACTTCTTTCAGATGTTTTAAAACGAGAGGCACGTAAGTTTTTACGCGTTCGGGTTTAGCAACCACAAAATCATTGAGGCACATGTGCGGATGGCTCGGGAGTTGCAGCACCCTCATCTTCAGCCCGAATATTCGTTGCGATGATATCTTCAGTGGGAAAATGGCTTCCGGATTGTCGCTTACATATACCACCGTGAATAACACCGTATCGGGCTGGTCTTCCAGAGCATTTAGATAACAACGGTACCAGTCCGCGAGGTGAAAAAATCGCTTGCCATCCATAACCTTCGTTATGAACTCCCACTCGGTTGCGATTTCCTCGAGACCGGATATCCCTCGGAACGTTTTGATAGTTACCTTTTCCGAAATACTGCGCATTATGCAATCCCTTGCCCTTGTTCTTACGGTTAGCCGTTCCATTGGTTAATGGTGCAAAACCCGTGATATTTCGATCGTTTCGTAGTCACCGGTTTAACTCGAAATATCTCAGTGCCTATAGAGGTAAACCAGATTGATAAATTTCCAAGGTCTTCCCGTACATCTGCCTAGTACCGGACTTCTGCTTGACAGCGTAAAAAGCGGCTTCGCCTAAACCGTTTGCCTCGACCGGATAATCCATGAGCCAACAAATTCCTCTCGCCAGTGCATCCACATCCGCTGGCGGAACAAGAAACGCGGTTTTTCCGTGGTCGAATAGCTCGGCTAGCCCTCCCACTCCGCTCAAAAGCAAGGGGAGACGATGATTGCATGCCTCCAGGACCGCATACGGCAGACCTTCGGAAAGAGAAGGCAAACAAAACACGTCGCTGCCGCTTAAGAGGACGGAGACATCGTTGCGAAAGCCTGCAAAGTGGACAATCTGTTCGAGATCCGCCTTCCTTACCAGTTCTTCATATTCGCTGCGCAGATAGCCATCTCCCACGACCAGGCACCGTAGCCGAGGCCTGGACTTCGCCAGGCGTGCCAATGCCTCGAACAAGAACCTGTGACCTTTTACGGATTCGAGCCGGCCGACTACCGTGACTACGAACACGTCGGAACTCCATCCTAGCTCCTTGAAGAATGGAGCAGCCCGCCCGGCCGATGTTTCCTCGGTATATTCTATGGCGTTGTGGATTAGCGAAATTCGTGTCGATGGAATGCCTAGTTCGGCGAGATATTGGTGTACCGATTCCGATACGGCGATAAAGTGAAAACCGAGCCGATAGCTCAACTGCAAAACCAGCTCGTATAGCCGCCCTTTCAGAGTGTTGGCGTATTCCAGCCCATACGCACTGTGAACAGTGCAAATACTTCTTGCACCTGCCCATGTTGCGGCCAATCCCCCCCAAAACTGGGATTGCGGATTATGAGTATCCACTACCTTATATCCGCCTTTTCGAATTAGGCGATACAAATAGAGCAATATTCTCGGATCGCCCCGTGAAAACGGCACGGGGAACGAGACTAAATCAGCGGCTTCCAGGCGATGATGCAATGCCGAGCCCTTCAAAGTCGCGACGGCGTAAGGACGTTCGCCGTGAAGCATTCGCGCTAAGGCGGTAACGCGTACATCCACGCCTCCGTAGTATTTCGCTAAATCAACAATCAAAATGGGGTCATTTCGAAGCATGGCCTTCAAAAAGCTGTTGACGAATTAGCTCTAAAATTCCTTTGACCTAAAATCGGCAAAATATCTTTCTCCGAGCGATGTATATCGAGTTGAGCTCCAATTTCAGTCAGCAGCTTCTGCGAAATTTTTACGATATCCATGGTCACTCCCTCGTTCGGAAAACTCATTCAAGGTATCTTTCCCATGGCGTATTCTTCAACGCCCCCCTAACTTCGTCGAAGTTCGAAATAAGCTGATGGAGCGGCTCCGGATTCTGCTTCCTATACGCGATCCTATTTGAATTCCATTGTTTGGCGCCTACGAAGTTTATTGCCTTCGAGGCTATGTTATCGAAGTCGTCCACCAAATCTTCATAATAAATTTCGAGCATATCGTGGTCTGCGAATCGACCACGTGTTTGGGATTCCCAATTTTGGATCTGCATTATTTGCGCAACTAAATTTCCCGGTTCCAGGTGGACTTTCTTTCGGTCAACCGGAACTTTTTTCCGCAAATTCCTCTGCAGCCAAATATCGGTTTTGAATGCGATGGCCAGGGACACCAGTGTCCTCAAGCGATTACGGCGCATCAAGTGGATGATCTTGAATTCCTTCAATTTCTGGAATTCAGTCCATTCTTGGTTGGTCAAGTGGTTATAAAAAATCTTGCACCCGACCGCGCGGACGCAGCGTGCATATTCGTTATATAGACGAGATATACCTTCATTAAAACCTTGCCCGATAATCCGGTTATCCGAGCTAAATATCTCATGGAACATCTCGACCTCAGAGCTGGACCGGAATACGTCCAACAAGAGGTTTGAACCCGTGCGTGCATGCCCGATAAGCGCAAATCGGGTATATTGCGTGTGCACCCCGGACGCATAACTCATAGCCCACAACGAGGCTGCCTTCAAAGCCGAATGTAGTCGTACCAAATTACTGACTCCCACGGGTGTTTCTTATTGTTTCTGTGTTGGGTGGTTACAGCATCTATCCGACGTTCCTTGCCTTGGGAAAAATCCAAAGCGTCGTTGCCAACAGCAGACTCCGGCATAACCCTACTCGTTGAGTTAACCTATCAAGCTACCTGGCGAGGGTTGCGGCTAAAACAACCTATTTCGAAACTAAGAAGCCCACTAAAGGCTCCTTAAAAACAAAACCAATATGCAAAGCTCAACTTAACGAGTTTGAGCATAAACTGAGATACCGACTGGATGCAGAGTCTAGACCGGTCACTTTTTCGGCCATTTGAAACATCCCTGTGCACCCGAATACGTAGGTGCATTGTGCTGGTTAAACCACTGATATAAAACTCGAACAACTACCTAAGAAAGGCTACTTACACGAGTCAGCGTGTCCTCAGGTGTTACACTCGGCCGTCGCTTCCCCTTCTCTTTCTTTCGTCCGAGCACCAGCCACAACCGAGCCTGCGGTCGGTACATCTTGTATCAGTTACTAGGAGCGATTGCGTAGATACGCTGTTTGGTCAGCAAGCCATCGAGCAGATCGGTAGGGTAGTTTTTCCAGCCAATCGATTTCTCCCCCAAGCCCAGCGCCTCCCATTTGGCTTTGGCGGTGGCGTTGTCCTCGAACTGGAAGTGCGCGCCGCCGGCCGTGTCGGAGATGAACCAGCCGTAATCCCTAAGGGCCACGGCGATGATCCGCGCCGCCCGACGGGTCTGGCCGGTCAATTGGCTCGGTAGGGCGTTCACCCACTCGTCGATCTCGGCATCGGTGATGTTCAGCGCAAACCGGGTGCCCATGGGCAGTCCATTGTCGGTAGCTCGGCCGTCCGACTTGGTGGCCGGCGCCACGAAGGTCTTCGCGGTGTTCCGGCTCGGCATCGACAGCGCGTGCTCGATCTTGCCCTGGGCAATCTCCTCCGGTCTCACCAGCATGGCGAGGTAGGGAATGCCGCAGCCGCGTGAGGGCTTGAAGCCGTCTTCCTTGGTCAAATACGAGCCCGGCACCAGATTGCCGTTCGAAACATGGACGGCGGCCCCATCGAAACTCGCCTGCCACAAATCCCATTCGCGCCCGCTGTCCGGGTCGAGGATGATCACCTGGCTATCGGAGCCGGTCGCGGGCTTCCAATCCGGGCTCCAGGGGATCTTGGTACCGTTGAGTTTGTTCCATGATGGCGCTCGGACTGGGTAAGAGCCTTTCGCGGTGCCGGCCATGTACACCGGATAGGTATACCCGCTGAAGGACAGATTGAAATTGCCGACCCGCGACGGCGAATATTGCCACAGGCGATTGGTCAAGGCATCGGACTGGGGATGGCGCGGCAGCCCGTCCACCGGTCGGTTCCAGGGCGCGTTCGGGCCGAACGGACGAACATAGCGCGTAGTTGCCGGAGATGGATTAGTTGTTTTCGATCCTCCGGCGCGCAGAGCGGTCGGATCATCAACTGCTCGCGGCGTCGCGGCGCCAACCCAAGAGCAACCGCAACATGCTCCCAAAACGATACTGACTAGGCAGTACCTCAAAACATCCTGTTTATTCATGACACTCCTTTTTTGATCGATTCTAAACAAGAGCCGCCCTCTTTAAAACCGTAAGAGACCAACGGAACGTCTTTTTGCAATGTGGAGAGCGACGAGCGAACGCCACATCGAGGCTTCATAACGGGAAAGACCTCGAGCGATCGGGGTAGAGACGGCAAGTCACACTACCGAGCCATGATCTCCCTTCCAGGATAAAAAATCAGGGTAGTGTAAAGATAAGCGATCGCCTCGTCCGTTACGGTTCGAAATCCCTCGCTGGACCGCCACCAGCGCATCGGGTCGTGACTTTCATCCTCGACGGCGATGACACCAACGGGGATAGACCGCCCGATAGCCCCCTGGAACAACAGGCGGCTTCGGCGGGCGTGAACCCCGAGCGACACAACGGTCAGCGAGCGTTCCTCAATCCCGTTCCGAGCAAACCAGTTTCGTAGAGCGATAGCGGATATGTACGTCCGATCCGTCCTGCTCCGCGGCGCCGGAACCGGCTGGACTACATCCGCATCCAGCCCCAGTTCGACCAACATGGCGGCGCCGGCCTCGGCGGACGTTCCGTATTTCTGGAGCAACCGTCCTCTCTCGATAGGGCCGCCGGTGACGTAGAGCCGGGTGTATCGACCGCGTTCGAATTCGGCAATCACTTGCTCCATCGCGTAATCCGGCATCCATCCCTCTGCCACAAGGCCGCCCCCGGAAATCGGGGCGCTGATCGATAAAAAAGGATGGATCCTACCAACGATGAAAGCGGCGGAACTCAAGGAAACAACAAAAAGAACCATCCAACCGTGAACGGTAGGCAACCAACATGAACGTCGGTGAATCAGACCAAGACATAGCCTACGCCGCGTAAAATCCGTTTCTTGCATGTCCATTCCTAAAGGCACCCTTGTGCAGGCACAGAGATATCGATCGAGGCCGCCCGCACCGGAGGTGGAGACGGCGCGATTAATACTGCTTTGGTGAATCGTCGCTCAAGCCCGATGCGACATAAGGAGCGCCGCCTCGCAGGCTCGTGCATTTGTACCCAGCAGGGGGTTCGGAAACGCTCGGCTTCCCACCGAACGGTGCCGTTTTACCCACCATGCGCCATATGAGATAGACTTTCGACCATTTAACGCGCCATCGGCTTTAGCGCATCAATGTTTCAAATCCTTTGTCATGCTTTCCCTAAGAATCGTTAGTTCAGCGGTGCTGGCACCTTTGTTGGTCATACTTCTTTGCGCCTCGCTCGCCGCGTTTTTCGCCTACCCGATCTTTTGGATCACGGATGGTGCCATCGGGTTTCATACCCTGGTAAACCGCAGCGGTCATTTGCTTCTCCTTCTCAGCATCATTCCGGCGGCGAAATTCTTCAGCCTGCGCCGTCCGGACATCGGGGTGGGAACCAAGTCCGAGCTGTCTCGCCAGGTCGCGGTCGGTGTTCCGTTGGGAGCCGCCATGCTCGCCCTTCATGCCTTGGCGTTGATCGCCCTGGACGTTCGCGAGATCGATATGGATGCCTGGTCGAACGCCCATCGCCTCGGAATGACCGCACTTAAGGCACTCGGCATAGGATTGGTCGTGGCAATCATAGAAGAAACGATTTTCCGCGGCGTTCTGTTCGCCGCACTTCGAAAAGCGGCCGGAACCCTATCGGCCGTCGCCATCAGTTCCTTTTATTTCGCCCTACTCCATTTCTTGCGCAGCGACTTGAAACCCGCAGCGGCCGATGTCGACTGGACTACAGGTTTTCGAATCGCAGGGGATGCCCTGGCCACTCTTCCAACCCTGGATCCCTCCTCTTTTCTCGCGTTATTCCTCGCGGCAGTCTTTCTCGCCTGGATTCGGGTGGCTTTTCCCTTGGGCTTGGGCTACTGCATCGGCATACATGCCGGGTGGGTCTGCGTCATCAAGACCACCAAAGCGGCAACGAACGGCGTTCCGAACGGATACTGGTCGTTTTTGACCGGGTCTTACGACGGGATGATCGGTTATCTCACCGCTGCCTGGATGAGCGCCCTGATCGTGCTGCTCGTGATCCGCATCCGCCGCCGGTCCGGCCCTGAAAAGGATCGGCGGTCGCCGGGCAGATTAGCGAAAGAGCCCATTTGAATACGATGACTAAAGACGATTTATTCAAAGAAAAGCGTCCAATGGTGACGGATTTCGATTTCGGAAAGGATACCGCCGAGGTTTTCGACGACATGCTGGATCGCTCGGTCCCCT
>NZ_JBDIVO010000051.1:0-20058 GCF_039794385.1 Methylocaldum sp.
CTAAACAGAATAAATTTTTCCGAGCGCGGATAGAGCAGATCCAAGATGTCCGGCAGCTCGACCAAATGCTGCCGATCCACCTCTACGACACGCAGACCTACGGAGGCATATTCGTTGAGAAGAGCCTTGATGAGCGAGGATTTGCCGGTGCCCTTCGAGCCCCAAAGCAAGGCGTTGTTGGCCGGCAATCCCTGGATGAATTGCCGGGTATTCCGGTCCAGCTCGCACTTTTGCCGGTCGACGCACAAGATATCGGCCAGGGCCAGCCGGTGAGGATTTCGGATGGGTTGCAAAGGGTTGGCGTGACCGGCTCCGCGCCATCGGAAGGCGATGGCACCTTCCCAATCGGGTTCCGCCGGCCCGGAAGGCATCCGTCTTTCGAGACGATCGAGCAGTTCGGATGCCCTGGCGATCAGTTGTGCGAGTAATTCCATAGACGGACGACCGGTTTAAGGCTGGTCTTCTTTGGGGCGGCGTTTCGCCGCCGGTTTATCCTGCCCCGAGGCTTTCGGTTTCCCGAACTTGCGTTCGCCGGACTTTGCCGGCTTCTTGCCCGGTTTCCGACCGCCGTTGTCCAGCAATTGCAGATTGAGGCGCTGGTTTTTTACCCAGGTTTTCTTCAGTAGCCTAAAGAAATCGTCCGGGAGATCGGCCGGAAGTTCTACCGTGCTGTAAGTATCGAATAGTTTGATCTGACCGATCAGCTTGGAAGAAAGCCCGGTTTCGTTGGCAATGGCGCCGACGATATCCTTGGGCTGCACGCCGTGCTCGCGGCCGACGTCGATGGTGTAGCGCAGTGTTCCTCCTTCCGGGCGTGTTCTTTCCCGCCGGCGTTCACGAACCGGTTCCGGAGCCGATAGTTCCGGTTCCTCGGTAGCTTCCAGCGGACGTTCGCGATGCATCAGATAGGCGAGAGCGGCGGCGATATCGGCGGAATCGCCTATTTCGTCGGTGACCAATTTGTCCACCAGTTCCCGGTAAAAGCTCACGTCCTCGTCGTCCAGAGTTTGAACCAACTGAGCCTTGAACTGCTCGATGCGGCGGTCGGCGATGTCCTGCAGGGTAGGCAGCCGCATTTGCTGTATGGGTTGTCTAGTGGTTTGCTCGATGGCGCGCAGCATTCGCCTTTCGCGCGGAGCGACGAACAGAATGGCCTTGCCTTTGCGCCCGGCGCGCCCGGTGCGCCCGATGCGGTGAATATAGGCTTCGCTGTCGTAGGGAATGTCGTAGTTCACGACATGCGTGATCCGCTCCACGTCCAGTCCGCGCGCGGCGACGTCGGTGGCGACGACGATGTCCAGGGCATTCTTCTTCAAGCGGTCGATGACTTTCTCGCGCAAGACCTGGCTCATATCCCCGTTCAGGGCCGCGGCCTCATACCCGCGAGCCTCCAGTTTCTCGGCCAGCTCCACGGTTTCGGTCTTGGTGCGGACGAAAATGATCATGGCGTCGAAATCTTCCGCGTCGAGAATGCGGGTTAGGGCTTCCAGCTTTTGCACGCCCGAGACCAGCCAATATTGCTGGCTGATGGCCTCAACGGTGGCAGTCTTCGCCTTGATTTTTACTTCCGCCGCGTTGTTGAGATGCCGGTCGGCGATTTTGCGGATGACGGTCGGCATGGTGGCCGAAAACAGCGCGATCTGGCGAGTCTGCGGCGTTTGTTCCAGAATCCATTCGACATCCTCGATGAAGCCCATGCGCAGCATTTCGTCGGCTTCGTCGAGTACCAGCGTGGTCAGATTATCCAAAGACAAGGTTCCGCGGCGGAGATGATCCATTACCCGGCCCGGCGTGCCCACGATGACATGGACGCCGCGGGCGAGTTGCCGCAATTGCGATCCCATGCCCTGGCCGCCGTAAACGGGCAGAATGTGGAAGCCTTCGAGATGGCGGGCATAGGTTTGGAAGGCCTCGGCCACCTGGATGGCGAGTTCGCGGGTGGGCGCGAGCACCAGGGCTTGTGGCGAACGCTGGGACAGGTCGATCCGGGTCAGGATGGGAATTGCGAAGGCCGCGGTTTTTCCTGTGCCGGTCTGGGCCTGTCCGAGCAAATCGCGTCCCTCCAATAGGTGAGGGATGCTTTCCGCCTGAATAGGCGACGGGGCTTCATAACCGATCTCTCGGAGCGCCTGAAGGATGGGCTGGGCAATGGCTAATTGTTCGAAGGACGTAACTGAATTGGGTAATGTCATGTGTTCGATAGAGCTAGTGGAGCGATGTTCGATGTACGATACTCTGGGTTTTCGGAACCGGCGTTTCGGCTATTAACTCAGGAGAGGATTGATGATTAAGCTTTGCGGTTTTCCTATCAGCAATTATTACAATAAGGTCAAGCTGGTTCTTCTGGAAAAAGGCATCGAGTTCGAGGAGCAGGCGGCCAATCCGTTCCATAAGGAAGCAATTTTGCAATTCTCGCCCGCCGGTAAGATTCCTTTTTTGTTAACCGATAAAGGACCGCTCTCGGAGTCCCAGGTCATTCTCGAATACTTGGAAGAGGCGTTTCCGCAAAATCCGCTTTATCCATCCGACCCTTTCGAGCGTGCCAAGTGCCGGGAGTTGATTCAACATTTCGAGCTGAATGTGGAACTCGTCGTCCGGCGCCTGTACGGAGAGGCATTCTTCGGCGGTTCAGCCTCGGATGAAACCAAGGCCGAGGTCAAGGAAAAAATCGGTATGGGCATCGATGCGTTCAATCGCCTCGCGAAATTTTCTCCTTATGTAGCCGGCAAGCGTTTCACGGCGGCCGATTGTGCCCTCTGGCCCAGTTTCGGTTTGCTGTCATCCGCCACGCAACGCATTTACGGTGAGGATTTCTTGCAGAAAGTCACCGGCGCCGCCGATTATATGGGCATGATGGAATCCCGTCCGCACGTTAAGAAAGTGGCGGCGGATCGAGCCGCCGCCATATCGGCCTTCTTTGCGAAGAAATAACCATATTACAGCTTCGAATCAGAGCTTGTGAGAAACCGTCGCGAGCGGTTCGAGTCCGTGCCGACAAATCGGCAGGAATGCCGATTTGCACGGCAGTTGCCGCCCATAGGGTGCCGGACACGGAGGTCCGGCGTGAAAAGCACAGGCGTACAGGCCCTCATCCCGGCCCTCTCCCATAAGGAGAGAGGGGGATTCAAAGAATCGCTACGCGATGCCTTGGTTAGATCGAGTACGTTGAGCACCGCAGGCGCGGACTCGAATCGCGCAGTAGGTTTATCCACAAGCTCTCAGCCCATCAAGGGTTTGAAGCGGATCCGGTGCGGATTTTCCGCTTCGTCGCCTAAACGACGCTTGCGATCGGCTTCGTAGTCCGCATAGTTGCCCTCGAACCAGACCACCTTGCTATCGCCTTCGAAGGCGAGCATATGGGTGGCGATGCGGTCTAGGAACCAGCGATCGTGCGAAATGACCACAGCGCAGCCCGGGAATTCCAGCAGCGCTTCCTCAAGCGCCCGCAGGGTTTCCACGTCGAGATCGTTGGTCGGCTCGTCGAGCAACAGCACGTTGCCGCCGGCTTTCAGCAGCTTGGCCAAATGAACTCGGTTGCGTTCGCCGCCCGATAGCTCGCCGATGCGCTTCTGCTGATCCGAGCCTTTGAAGTTGAAGCGGCCCACATAGGCGCGGGACGGCGTCTGATACTTGCCCACCGTGACCATATCGAGGCCGTCGGAAATTTCTTCCCAGACGGTTTTCTTGTCGTCCATGGCGTCGCGGAACTGCTCGACATAGGCGAGCTGAACCGTCGGACCTACGCGGATATTGCCGGTGTCGGCCGTTTCGGCACCGGCCATCATGCGGAACAGGGTGGTTTTGCCGACGCCGTTGGGGCCGATCACGCCCACGATGCCGCCCTGCGGCAGCCGGAAGTTCAGGTCCTCGATCAGCAGTCGGTCGCCGAAACCCTTCGAGACGCCCTCGAATTCCACCACCAGTTCGCCCAGGCGTGGCCCCGGCGGAATATAGATCTCGCGGGTCTCGTTACGGGCCTGGTATTCGCTGGACGACAGTTCCTCGAACCGCTGTAAACGTGCCTTGCTCTTGGCCTGCCGGCCCTTGGGATTAGCGCGCACCCATTCCAGCTCTTCCTTCATGGCTTTCTGGCGGGCGGTTTCCTGCTTCTCCTCCATTTCCAGGCGTTTTTCCTTCTGTTCCAGCCAGGAGGAATAATTGCCTTCCCAGGGGATGCCGTGGCCGCGGTCCAATTCGAGAATCCAGCCGGCGACATTGTCCAGGAAATAGCGGTCGTGGGTAACGGCGATGACCGTGCCCTGAAAGTCGTGGAGGAAACGTTCGAGCCAAGCCACCGATTCGGCGTCTAAGTGGTTGGTGGGTTCGTCGAGGAGCAGCATGTCGGGATTCGACAGCAGCAACCGGCACAGGGCGACGCGGCGGCGTTCGCCGCCTGAAAGCTTGGTGACGTCGGCGTTCCAGTCCGGAAGGCGCAGGGCGTCGGCGGCGATTTCCAGCTTGCGTTCGAGTTCCCAGGCGCCGGCAGCCTCGATTTTGTCCTGGAGTTCAGCCTGCTCGGCGAGTAATTTGTCGAAATCGGCGTCGGGTTCGCCGAAAGCGTTGCTGACCTCGTTGAAGCGGTCGACCAACGCCTTGATTTCAGCCACGCCGTCTTCGACATTGCCGCGAACGGTCTTGGTCGGGTCGAGCTGAGGCTCCTGCGGAAGAAAGCCGATCTTGATTCCAGGCTGCGGCCGGGCTTCGCCGTCGTATTCCTTGTCCACGCCGGCCATGATGCGGAGCAGGGTGGATTTGCCGGACCCGTTCAGGCCGAGCACACCGATCTTTGCGCCGGGAAAGAAGGACAGCGAGATGTCGCGCAAAATCTCGCGTTTGGGCGGCACGATTTTGCTCACCCGGTTCATCGTGAAAATGTACTGAGCCATTTTGACAGGATTGTGTTGGCGGAAAGGCGTTATTATTTCATGGTTTGGCGAATCGATCACGGCATGCGGCCTTTTGACTGTTGAGGATACGAGATGAATGCCCAAGACAAGACGCAGTTGGCGGGCTTGAGGTCGCGCATCATTCGCAATATCGGCGCGGTCGAGCCCGAAGCCTGGAATGCGCTGACCGACGGCGCTTATCCCTTTCTACGGCATGAATTCTTGCTCGCATTGGAGGAATGCGGTTGCCTGGGCGAGCACGTCGGCTGGATTCCCTACCATGTGGTGATCGAGGATTCCGAGCGCCGCCTGGTAGGCGCCCTGCCGGCGTATCTCAAACTCAACTCGTTCGGCGAATTCGTTTTCGATTGGGCCTGGGCGGACGCCTACGAAAGAGCAGGCATGCCCTATTATCCGAAGCTGGTCGTGGCCTCGCCGTTCACGCCGGCCACGGGCCCGCGTCTTCTGATTCCGCCCGAGCGTTACTCGGATAGCTTGGCGGAAGCCGCGGTTGAGTTCGCGATCGAGGCGGCGCGTGATGCAGGAGTTTCCTCGCTGCACTGGTTGTTCACGCAGGACCGGGTATTGCTGCATTCGGAGCGCGTGTTGAAGCGGCTCGGCTGTCAATTCCACTGGGAAAACCGGGGCTACCGGGATTTCGAGGACTTTTTGTCGGGCTTTACCGCCAAGCGGCGCAAGGAAGTGAAGCGGGAGCGCCGGCAGGTGCGGGACGCCTCGGTGGAGTTGCGAAGAATCCGGGGCGACCGAGTGGAGCCCGACATTTGGCGTACGGTGTACGAGCTTTACCGGTCCACCTTCGCGAGACATGGCAACTATCCGGCGCTGACGCTCGAGTTTTTCGAAGCGATTGCCGCAAAGATGGGAGAGCAAATCCTTTTGGTTCTCGCCGAGCGACACGGACGAATCGTCGGGGCAGCATTTTTTCTCGTCGGTCGCGATGCATTGTACGGTCGCTACTGGGGATGCACGGAGGACGTGACCGCTCTTCATTTCGAGGCTTGCTATTACCAGGGCATTGAATATTGTATCGAGGAGGGCCTCCGTCGCTTCGAACCCGGCGCTCAGGGCGAACACAAAGTCAGTCGAGGCTTTCTGCCGACCGAGACCTGGTCGGCCCACTGGCTGGCCGACGTCGGATTCCGCGACCCCATAGCACGCTTTTTGGAGCGGGAGATGGGTTTGGTACGCGCCTATATGTCGGAACTAAATGCCCACTCGCCTTTCAAAAATTTCGACCATGCTGACCGTTCTGAATCCCTTTGATCGAAACGAGCCGTTTCCGCCGGTGGAAACGGCTCTGGATGAACCGAACGGACTCTTGGCAGTGGGCGGGTGTCTCTCTGCGCGGCGGCTGGTGAATGCCTATCGGAGCGGCGTTTTTCCGTGGTTCGGCAAAGACGAACCGATTCTCTGGTGGTCGCCGGATCCGCGGTTGATCCTACAACCCGAGAATATCAAGATTTCCCGGAGCCTTGGCAAGCGGCTCAGGCGCGGTGAATTTCGTTTCAGTTTCGATGTATGTTTCGACCGCGTCATGGATGCTTGTGCGGAGCCGCGAGACTATGCGAGTGGAACCTGGATAACAGGGGAGATGAAGCGGGCTTATTCCAATCTTTTTGATCTGGGCCTGGCCCATTCCTTCGAGGCGTGGCAGGAAGAGGCTCTCGTTGGCGGGCTTTACGGGGTTTCGATCGGCCGGGTGTTTTTTGGAGAATCGATGTTTCACCATGTCACTGACGCTTCCAAGGCTGCTTTCGCTTTCGCGTGCGACTGTTTGAAGCGGTGGGGTTATGTCCTGATCGATTGCCAGGTCTATACCCGGCATTTAGCCAGTTTGGGAGCGGAAGAGATTCCGCGCTCGGAGTTTGTGAAATTGTTGCAAATTTATTGTGAACAGCCGGTTTCGAGCGAGGCTTGGAAGTCGGCGGGCGGGGTTTTATGAAATCGATACCGCTCTACATCAGCTATGAGCACGATTGTGATTACCTGCCGGGAAGGCAGGCGCAGATGGCTTATGTTTCGCCACGGGAGGCATTGGATGTCGATATTTATTCGTGGCTCGCAACCAGAGGTTTCCGTCGAAGCGGCGACATGGTTTACCGGCCGCACTGCTCGAATTGCTCGGCTTGTGTGCCGGTACGCATACCGGTCGCGCGATTTCGGCCGAATCGCGGGCAGCGTCGGATTCAGCGGATGAATGCCGATTTGGAAATTGCTCTGAAGCCGGCTCGATTCGAAGAGGCGCACTATCGACTCTTCCTGCGGTATCTCAATGCGCGGCATTCGGATGGCCATATGGCCGAATCCTCGGCGGAGGATTACATTCGTTTTCTTGCGTGCGGATGGGCGGAGACCGGTTTCTACGAGTTTAAGCGCGGGGATAGCTTGTTGGCAGTAGCTGTCACCGACTGTTTGGCCGATGGCCTCTCGGCGGTTTATACGTTCTTCGATCCCGATTTACCCGCACTCAGCCTGGGCAGCTATGCCATTTTGTGGCAAGTAGCGGAGACCAAACGACGCGGATTGGATTGGCTATATCTCGGATTCTGGATATCCGGTTGCCGAAAAATGAGCTATAAAAATTCGTTTCGTCCTCTACAGGCTCTGGTGGGCGAAGACTGGGTACTGGTGGAAAAAGGCGAGAATATCGTGCTTGAAACTTAATATGATATTATTCGGCTTTTACTGTTCGTATTCACTTTTGAGAGAGGTTTATGTCGAAAGAAGATCACATCGAAATGGAAGGCAAAGTGATCGAAACTTTGCCCAATACGACTTTTCGCGTCCAGTTGGATAACGGTCATATTATTACGGCACATATTTCCGGCAAAATGCGCAAGCATTACATCCGCATTCTGACGGGTGACCGCGTAAAAGTGGAAATGACGCCGTACGATTTAACGAAAGGCCGAATCACCTTTCGTCAGCGTTAAGAACTCAGACTTCCGCTGCTTCGTGCACGCCTTCGATGGTAAACGCCAGTTGGCCATCTTCCACGCTGATTCTCACTACTCCGCCCTCGCTTAACTTGCCGAATAGGATTTCATCGGCCAAGGGCTTTTTGATGTTTTCCTGAATAACCCGGGCCATGGGTCTCGCCCCCATAGACGGGTCGAAGCCGTGTTCGGCCAGCCATTCCCGCGCATCGGGCTCCAAAACCACCGACACCCGCTTTTCCGCCAGTTGCGATTCCAGTTCGAACATGAACTTGTCGACGACTTGGCCGATGATGTCGAGGTTGAGCGGCTTGAACTGAATAATGGCATCCAGCCGGTTGCGGAACTCGGGCGAAAACATTCGCTCGATGACCTTCATGCTGTCGGTGGAGTGATCCTGCTGGGTAAAACCGATCGACGGCCTGCCGCCCTCGGAGGCTCCGGCATTGGTCGTCATGATCAGGATGATATTCCGGAAATCGGCCTTTCGTCCGTTGTTATCGGTCAAGGTGCCGTGATCCATGACCTGCAGCAACAGGTTGAACACATCGGTATGGGCCTTCTCGACCTCGTCGAGAAGCAACACTGCATGCGGATGCTTGTTGACTTCTTCGGTCAACAAGCCGCCCTGGTCGAAGCCTACATAGCCGGGCGGGGCACCAATCAATCGGGATACGGTATGCCGCTCCATGTATTCGGACATATCGAAGCGGATGAGCTCGATGCCCAGTACCTTGGCCAACTGGCGGGTGACTTCGGTTTTTCCGACGCCGGTTGGGCCTGCGAACAGGAAGCAGCCGATGGGTTTTTGCACTTCACGAAGTCCCGCTCGCGACAGTTTGATCGCGGAGGCCAAGGTCGAAATGGCTTCATCCTGGCCGAATACCAGCATCTTCAGATTCTTTTCGAGATCCCGCAGTTTGTCCTTGTCGTTGGTGGAAACCGTTTTCGGCGGAATGCGCGCGATTTTCGAGACGATATCCTCGATCTCCAAAGTGCCGATCAGCTTCTTCCGGCGGGAAACCGGCAACAGCCGCTGGCTGGCCCCTGCCTCGTCAATCACGTCGATAGCTTTGTCCGGCAAGTGACGGTCGGTAATGTACCGATCGGATAATTCGGCTGCCGTGCGGAGCGCTGCCAGTGAATATTTCACGTCATGGTGTTTTTCGAACCGCGACTTGAGTCCGCGCAGAATATGGTAGGTCTCGTCGACAGTAGGCTCATGGATATCGATTTTCTGAAAACGACGGGCCAGAGCTCTGTCTTTTTCGAAAATACCCCGATATTCCTGATAAGTGGTGGACCCAATGCAGCGCAGTTCGCCCGAGGCCAATACCGGCTTGATCAGGTTCGAGGCGTCCATCACGCCGCCCGACGCCGATCCGGCTCCGATAATGGTGTGAATCTCGTCGATGAACAGAATCGAATTGGGCTCTTTCTTGAGCTGTGCAAGCAGTGCCTTGAGACGTTTCTCGAAATCGCCGCGGTATTTGGTTCCGGCAACCAAGGAGCCGAGATCCAGCGCATAAATCGTGCTTTCCGACAGGACTTCCGGCACCTCTTTGTCGACGATCTTCTTGGCCAGTCCCTCAGCGATCGCGGTCTTACCGACGCCGGCCTCGCCGACCAGCAACGGATTATTCTTGCGACGCCGACACAGGACCTGGATGGTGCGTTCGATCTCGCCCTTGCGTCCGATCAGCGGGTCAATCTTTCCGCGTTTCGCCAATTCGTTAAGGTTGGAAGCAAATTTTTCCAAAGGATTGGCGGCAGCGCCTTCACCTTCGTCGCTTTCCGAAGTGGTGCTGCTTTTCGGACTCGCATCCGAATCTTCGCGAACTTTCGAAATGCCGTGAGAAATGTAATTGACGACGTCCAAGCGGGTCACGTCCTGCTTGTTGAGCAGATAAACGGCTTGGGAGTCCTGCTCGCTGAAAATAGCGACCAGGATGTTGGCGCCGGTGACCTCTTTCTTGCCCGAGGACTGGACGTGAAAGGCCGCTCTCTGGAGGACTCGCTGAAAGCCGAGCGTCGGCTGAGTTTCGCGCTTCACGCCAGGCGGGATGAGCGGCGTCGTTTCATCCAGAAACTCGGTCAGATCCTTTCTCAATTGATCGATGTTCGCGCCGCAGGCTCGAAGCACTTCAACGGCTATCGAATTGTCGAGCATCGCGAGCAAGAGATGCTCGACGGTTATGAATTCGTGCCTTTTCTCGTAGGCCGATCGGAACGCGACGTTTAATGAATATTCGAGTTCTTTGCTTAACATAGAATCAGGGCCTGTTCAGGCTTCCTCCATTGTGCAAAGCAGAGGATGCTGGTGCTGCCGAGAATAATCGTTCACCAGCTGGACTTTGGTTTCTGCGACGTCCTTGGAGAAGACGCCACAAACGCCGATGCCCCGCGTATGAACGTGAAGCATAATCTGGGTAGCTTTTTCCTCGCTCATGCCGAAGAACGTTTTCAATACCAAAACGACGAAATCCATCGGAGTGAAATCGTCGTTCAACAGAATCACTTTATAAAGCGGTGGCCGTTTAAGTTTTGGCTTCGCTTCCTGTACGACAACATCGTCTGTGAGCTTGTGATCAGGATGTTGTGCCATTTCTCGCCCTTGAACTGCAACATGTCTAGACCACGGCTACTATAGCATCTGCGGGCTCCGTTGTATTAGACCGCCCTTGGTATAAATGATTTCCCGTCACAACCATTCGCCATAGGTTTCACGATCGCGTTAAAGCGTTACGACGATCCGGAAAAGGAAGCTTTCTGGGGAGTATCCACATCTCGTACATCGAGACCACCCACATGAATACGAACGCCATAGCCAAACCAGCGCCTCCAAGAACGACCAGGAGGGCGAAGTGTGGGTTCAGTTTAGTCAGCCACCAGGATGTGATGTCAAGCAGTAAGAAAGCGTAAGGCATGATGATCGCCGCGCCCTTCAGTTTCACGGGAACTCCCGTGGATAAGGCGAAGATCAGTCCGACGAACATGAAAATGAATGAAATGCCGAATAAATGAATATGCGACACGCGCGTCAATGACGAGAAAGTCGCGCCCTCGTCGGATGCGGTCCGCGCTTTGATGGTCGCGAATTGCGTGAAGTCGGGCAATCCGCCGGCTTCCGCATTGTGACAACTGACGCAGCGTTGCTCGAAGATGGGCTTTATGTCGCTTTCATAAGCTTTCTCGCTGGCGCCGTCGCGCACCCATTGGATGATCTTGAAGCGTTCTTCGTCCGGCGCCATGGGCTTCATGGAGCCGTTCAGCTGGCTTTCAAGTACGGAACCGGAACGATTGCCGTAATAGCTGTAGACGATATCTTCGATGGAAAGACCGAATTTGCCGTCAGCCATTCCGTGGGTAAACAGGATCTGGATCATTGCGACGGCATAGCCGATTGCTATGACCGTCAAATAACCGGAAAATAACAGCTTTATCGCTAATCCTAAACTGCTTAGGTTGAACGGCATGATTCAGCTCCAGCCGGAAGGGGTAAGTTAGAGGGTTTATCCTAGCCTGCCCACCGGGCATCGACAAACCTCGCAACATTCTAATTCTATATGTTATATGGCCGTTTTTCTTTTAGCACACGCGAACCGGCTAGGCAATTTACACATCAGTTAAAAGTGCATGCACCAGCTCGAAACCGAATTCAGCCGGAATGAGAGGCCGCGAGTCACCGTCGCGGCCATCGTCGAGCGGGACGCGCGTTTTCTCGTAGTCGAGGAGCGAGCCGATAACGGCGAGCTTGTGATCAATCAGCCCGCAGGTCATGTCGAAGCAGGAGAGAACGTCATCGAGGCCGCTATCCGCGAAACCTTCGAAGAGACCGCATGGCATTTCAGACCCGAGGCACTGGTTGGGATTTATCTATGGCGCCGGGCTGCGGGAGACGCCAGTTTTCTTCGAATCGGAATTGTCGGGTCGGTTGATGGTCACGATCCGGATAGTCCTCTCGACGAGGGCATCGTGAGCAGTTTGTGGCTGACCCGCGAGGAACTTTTGAGCGAGAAAATGCGGCTTCGAAGTCCTTTGGTGATGAAATGCATCGACGATTATCTCGCCGGGGAACGCTATCCCTTGTCGGTGCTCAAATCCTTGCTGAGTTGAATTCATGTCCCAGAAAGTCGTCGTCGGTATGTCAGGCGGAGTGGATTCCTCCGTCACCGCTTTGTTGCTCCTGGAACAGGGCTATGACGTGATCGGTCTTTTCATGAAGAATTGGGAGGAGGACGATCATACCGGCCTTTGCACCGCTCCACAGGATTTCGCCGACGCGAAAGGCGTCTGCGACAAACTGGGCATCCCGCTGCACGCGGTCAATTTTGCCGCCGAATATTGGGACGAGGTGTTCGAGATCTTCCTGAGCGAGTATAGAGCTGGCCGCACGCCCAATCCGGATATCCTCTGCAATCAGCAGATCAAGTTCAAAGCCTTTATGGATTATGCGACGGATTTAGGCGCCGATTTGATCGCGACGGGGCATTACGCGCGGGTCGGACGTCGGGACGGCGGTTACACTCTGCTGAAAGGGATCGATCAACAGAAGGATCAAAGCTATTTCATTTACACCCTGGGGCAGCCGCAGTTGGCTCGCGTGTTGTTCCCGATCGGGGGCATGGAAAAATCCGAGGTCAGAAAGCGCGCCGAGCAGGCGGGATTATCCAATTATCAGAAGAAAGACAGCACCGGCATTTGCTTCATTGGCGAGCGTCGTTTCAAGGAATTCTTGCAGCGTTTCTTGCCTGCTCAGCCGGGCGAGATTGAAACGCCCGACGGTCAAATCATCGGACGCCACGACGGGTTGATGTATTACACCCTGGGGCAACGGCAAGGACTCGGCATCGGCGGCATGAAAGGCGCCTCGGAAGAGCCATGGTATGTATTGGCCAAGGATTTGAAGCGCAATGTTCTGGTCGTTGGTCAGGGGCATGATCATCCGATGCTGTTCCATGCCGGCCTGGAAGCCGGAAGCTTGAGCTGGGTGCGCGGCAAGGCTCCCGATACGCCTGTTCGATGCGCTGCAAAAGTCCGTTACCGTCAGCCGGATCAGATCTGTACCGTCGAAGCTGTCGACGAACAGAGAATCCGCGTCGTCTTCGATCGACCGCAGCGCGCCGTGACTCCGGGCCAATCGGTGGTGTTCTATCAGGGCGAGGAGTGCCTGGGCGGCGGGATCATCGAGCGCGCGTTAGATGCCGCCCCGACCTCGACGTCGGTTTTTCGGGCTGTGGCCTGAGTTTCGCAATCTCACTATAAAGTTAAGGTTTTCTGAATGACGTCTCTCACCTGCCTTTCCCCCATCGACGGGCGCTATGCCGACAAAGCGGACGAGTTGCGCCCGATCCTCAGCGAATACGGCCTCATTCGTTTCCGGGTGCTGGTGGAAGTTCGGTGGCTGCAAACTTTGGCAGGAGAGCCGGGCATTGGCGAGGTGCCTGCGCTGAGCGATAGCGCCAACGATCGCCTGGAGGCTATCCTGACCGGTTTCTCCGTAAGCGATGCGGAACGCGTGAAACAAATCGAAAGGACGACCAATCACGACGTCAAGGCGGTGGAATATTTCCTCAAGGAAAAGATCGCCGATCATGTGGAATTGGTTCGGGTGAGCGAGTTCATCCACTTCGCCTGCACCTCTGAGGACATCAACAATCTGGCGTATGCCTTGATGCTGAAGGAAGCTCGGGACAGCGTTCTGCTGCCGCAGATTCGGCAACTGGTTGCCGCCATCAAAGAAAAGGCGGGGATTTATGCCGGCCAGCCGATGCTGTCTCGTACCCACGGACAATCCGCTACGCCGACGACCATGGGCAAGGAGTTCGCCAACGTGTCGGCCCGCCTCGAAAGACAGCTGAAGCAATTGGAGTCGATCGAACTATTGGGCAAGATCAACGGTGCCGTGGGCAATTACAATGCCCACCGGGTTGCCTATCCCGAGATCGATTGGCCGATCTTTTGCCGAAACTTCGTTACGTCTTTGGGTTTGACGTTCAATCCTTACACCACCCAGATCGAACCTCACGATTATCTTGCCGAGTTTTTCCACGCCCTGTCGCGTTTCAACACTGTGCTGATCGATTTCGACCGCGACGTGTGGGGTTATGTTTCGCTGGGCTATTTCCGCCAGAAAACCGTGGCTGGCGAAGTGGGATCTTCGACCATGCCGCACAAGGTCAATCCCATTGATTTCGAGAATTCGGAAGGCAATCTCGGGATGGCCAATGCGGTCTTCGGTCATCTTTCTGAAAAATTGCCGATCTCGCGCTGGCAGCGGGATTTGACCGATTCGACCGTGCTGCGGAACATCGGCGTAGGGATCGCCCATACGCTGATCGCGCTGCAATCGACCCTCAAGGGGCTCGGGAAGCTCGAACTCGACGCGGGCGTACTGGAAGCCGATCTTGCCGCCAATCTGGAAGTGCTGGCGGAGCCGATTCAAACGGTCATGCGCCGTTACGGCATCGAAAAGCCTTACGAAAAGCTGAAGGACCTGACCCGGGGCAAGCGCATCGAGCCGGAGGCGCTGTCCGAGTTCATCCTCGGGCTGAGCATTCCGGAAGACGCGAAGCAGCGCTTGCTGGCGTTGACGCCCCGCGATTACACCGGCTATGCGGAAGTTCTGGCCAAGAACTCTTGAGTAACAAACAAACGATGTTCAAAAAAGCATTACTTCTTTTATTGATCGTTCTTCCGGTCTTTCCGATAGCGGCGGAAGAGGCGCCGGTCCAGCGGCTCCGGAATTTCCTGGCGAAAGCGAATACCCTACAGGCGGAATTTTCCCAGGTCGTGATCGATGAAGCCGGCAGTCCCCGCCAGCGTACCAGCGGCGTGTTCTATCTCCAGCGTCCCGGCAAGTTCCGCTGGGATTACAAGAAGCCTTACAGCCAGGAAATCGTTTCCAATGGCGGCAAGGTCTGGTTCTACGACGTCGACCTCGAACAGGTAACCGCCAAGCGCCTCGACGATGCGATCGGTTCCACGCCGGCCCTGCTGCTGAGCGGCGAAGTGGCGCTGGAAAAGAATTTCAAGATCGAGAATCAGGGCATGGACGAGGGCTTGTTCTGGATCAAGCTGGTGCCGAAGGCCGAAGACAGCGGATTCAAATACGTCCTGATCGGCCTGGACGGCGACACGCTCGCGGGGATGGAACTGAGCGACAATTTCGGCCAGCTCACCCGCATCTATTTCACCGGGGTGAAAACGGGACTCAAGCTGGACCGCAGCCTGTTCGAATTCCGTCCTCCGCCGGGAGTCGACGTGTTCGAGGAAAAATAAACGCGTGAATACGGATCTTCAGAGACCTCTGGCCGACCGGATGCGGCCCCGCTGCCTGGACGAGTATATCGGCCAGCGGCATTTGATATCGCCCGGCAAGCCTCTTTATGAGGCCATCAAGGCCGGCAAGCTTCATTCGATGATTTTCTGGGGGCCGCCCGGCACCGGCAAGACGACCTTGGCGCGGATCGTCGCCCGTCACGCCGACGCGGAATTCCTGCCGATCTCGGCGGTACTGGCGGGCGTCAAGGAAATCCGAGAAGCGGTGGCCGAGGCGAAGCGGCTTTTGACCGAGCATAATCGGCGCACCATTCTATTCGTGGACGAGGTGCATCGCTTCAACAAATCCCAGCAGGATGCCTTTCTGCCCCATGTGGAAGACGGCACCATCTATTTCATCGGCGCCACCACCGAGAATCCGTCCTTCGAGCTGAACAACGCCTTGCTTTCGCGTGCCCGCGTTTACCTGTTGAAGTCCTTGTCGGAAGACGATCTGCTGGATCTCATCGAGCGGGCCTTGCGGGATGGCGAACGAGGCGTCGGCCGGCCGGACCTCGGATTTCCCGAGGAGCTTCGCTGCTGGTACGCCAAGGCGGCCGACGGTGATGCTCGAAAAGTCCTGAGTCTGCTGGAGATCACTCTCGATCTGTTGGAAGTGGGACAAGACAAAATCACCCCGGACATCGCACGGGAAGTGCTCGCCGGCGGCGGAAACCGGCGATTCGACAAGCAGGGCGAGGATTTTTATAACCAGATTTCCGCGCTGCACAAATCGGTGCGGGGCAGCGCTCCGGACGCGGCCTTGTACTGGCTGTGCCGCATGCTGGACGGCGGCTGCGATCCGCTTTATCTCGCACGCCGCATCGTCCGTATCGCCAGCGAGGATATCGGCAATGCGGACCCGCGCGCGCTGGAGCTGTCCCTAAACGCCTGGGATGCTCAGGAGCGTCTCGGCAGCCCGGAAGGCGAACTGGCCCTGGCTCAAGCGGTTCTGTATCTCGCTTGTGCCCCCAAGAGCAATGCGGTATACGTCGCCTATAATACGGCTCGTGCCGATGCTGCCAAAACCGGCAGTTTGGAAGTGCCGACTCATCTTCGCAACGCCCCCACGCGCTTGATGAAGGAACTCGATTACGGAAAGCATTACCGTTACGCTCATGATGAACCCGAAGCGTATGCGGCGGGTGAAAATTATTTCCCCGAAGGGTTTCCGCCCCGTGCATACTACAAGCCGGTTTCGAGAGGGCTGGAAATCAAGATCGCGGAAAAATTGGAACGGCTGAAGGTTTTAGATAAGGCGGCTCTGGATAAGACTTAGTTACTATCGGATGAGTTTTATGGTCGACCACCAAGCGGATCATGACGAGGGGACGGAACCGATGAGTGGCAGGGACGCGGAAAAGGAGCGCAGGCGATATTTTCGGATAGAAGACGAGATTATTCTTTTTTTCAGGGAAATAGCGCCTGATGAGATTCCTGATAATCGAAGTCCGCGGGACTTTCCCTTGGATTCTTTCGCCCTTTCAGCCAGCCTGGATTTACTGACTCAGGAGTCCCGAAAGCTGCTGCGGCGAATAGAAAAAGACACTCCGGAAATCGGCGATTTTTTGAAGGTTCTGGAGCGCAAAATCGATCTCATCGCCCGGGCTTTCCTGAGCTACGAGGCCAACTTGCCGGAGCAGACCACTCAAGGTGTTAGCCTCAGCGCTTCCGGTTTATCCTTCGATGTGGAAAAGCCCTATGCTCCAGGTAAAGTGCTGGAAATCAAGATGGTCTTGCCGCCTGATCTGATCGGGTTAATTGCGTACGGTCGTATCGTTTATTGCAAAAAGAACGGGCCCGATTCCGAGCTGCCTTACCAAATTTCCGTGGATTTCGTCGGCTTGCGCGACAGCGATCGGGAGCTACTGATTCGCCACGTCGTCAGACGGCAGCTGCAGCAGCTTAGAAACAAGAAACAGCCATCGGAATAAGCGCTTCCGCGCCCCGCTTTATTCATGCAGTACGATGCGCTGACTAAGACCCTGCTTCATTTGCTGTCCGATAATGGCTTTCACTCCGGAACGGAACTGGCGAGTCGCCTCGGTATCAGCAGAACGGCAGTCTGGAAAGCCGTTCGTGCTCTGCAATACCGTGGGATTGAAATCGCTGCCTTGCCGGGCAAAGGCTACCGGGTGACCCAGCCCGTTGAATTGCTCAGCGAAACAGTCATCCAATCCTCGTTGAGTCCGAGCGCCGGCCGGCTGCTCGGCGGTCTCGACATCTGCGACGAGATCGATTCGACAAATACGCATTTGATGCGCCTCGCTGCGAAAGGTGCTCCCTCGGGGGCGGTATGCCTCGCGGAAACGCAGACGGCCGGCAAGGGACGAATAGGTCGTTCCTGGCTTTCGCCCCTGGGAGCAAATATTTATCTCTCGGTCTTGTGGCGTTTCGACGATCACTCCCTCGTGGCAGGCCTTAGCCTGGCTGTCGGGGTGGCCGTGATTCGGGCCCTGGACCGTATGGGGATCATTGGGGTCGGACTCAAGTGGCCGAACGACATCTTGTGGGAAGATCGCAAATTGGGGGGGATCTTGCTGGAGGTCGCCGGGGAAGCCCATGGCGGATGCGCCGTGATCGTGGGCTTGGGGCTGAACCGCTACATTCCCCCCGTCGTGGGGCGCGGGATAGATCAGGCGTGGGTCGATCTTGCCACGGTGGCCGGCGCATCGGCTCCCTCGAGAAACCGCCTGGCCGCCTCGATTCTGAGCGAGCTTTTGCCTTTGCTGAACGATTATCGGCACACCGGACTTGGGCCCTATCTTGCTGAATGGCGTCGCTATCATCATCTGACCGGGCGCGAGGTGGTCGTCCGTCAGGGCGATACGGAAACCGCCGGCACAGTTGCGGATGTTACCGGAGAAGGGTTGCTGGTCGTGGTGTGCAAGGACGGGAAACGCCGCGAGTTCGCATCCGGTGATGTGCGGCTCCGGATCGCCGGCTGAGCCGGAGACTGTCATGCGGCTTCTGGTCGACATCGGCAACAGCCGAGTGAAATGGGGAATCGCGCAAGACAATCGGATTGTTTCGGGCGAATCTTTCCCTTCGGCTGGCGAATCGCTAGAAGAGTCATTCGACCGCCACTGGCTGACTCTGCCCATACAGCGCCGCATATATATCTGTAACGTTGTCGGCGGCGAGGCGGAACACATCGCAACGGCCTGGACGCAAAGACGCTGGGGAGTTTCGCCAAACTTCGTCAAACCGGCCGATCGAGGCTACGGTGTGGTGAACGGTTACGAAAAGCCGGAAAAGCTAGGGGTCGACCGTTGGGTGAGTCTGATTGCCGCGCGGGAGTTCAGCAAGGGGCCGGTCTGTGTCGCCGACTGTGGTACCGCGTTGACCTTCGACGTACTTGATGCGCAAGGCCGGCATCTCGGCGGCCTCATCGCGCCCGGCTTGGCGATGATGAAACGGGCGTTGGCGCTGGAAACGAAGGGCATCGGAGAGATCGACCGCGGCGATCCCGAGGTTTTAGGACGGAGCACAGCCGCAGCCGTAGAAGGCGGAGTATTAGCCGCTTGCGCGGGACTGATCGAGAGATCGGTCGGAAAAGCGGAGAAAGAATTGGGGCATGTACCCGATTTGGTCATTACCGGCGGCGATGCGGATAGGATTGCCGACAAACTCGACGGCCCGTGTAAGGTGGTTCCGGATCTGATATTGCGGGGATTGCTCCGCATCGCGAGAAGCGTTTCATGAAGTATGCTTTTTATAGTCTGATTCTGGCGAACGTCGTATTTTTCCTGTGGGAAAGCAGCATACTCGGGCGGGGAGTCAGTAGTGCGTCGTCCTATCAGGAATTGCGGCTCCCCCATGTCGTGGAACAAATAGCTTTGCTCAGCGAGCGCACTGGGTTGCCCGAAAAAGCCCCTGACCTGGTTTTGGCCGAGGTGTCCACGACCGAGGCTAAGCCGGAACAGATCAAGGGGGCGACATCGATTGTCGAATCGGAGCCGGTTCAGAAATCGGAAGTACCTACCGAAACGCCGCCCATGTTGTCGACACGGGCCGTGGAATCGGGCTGTTTTCAGTGGGGCCCGATTACGGACGAGACGCGGGCGCGCGAAGTCTTGAATCTGGTTAAGCCTGAGTCCGATCAGGCTAGCCTTATCAAGAAACCTTCGGATCTGACCGACGGTTGGTGGGTGCTGTTTCCCAAGGCTCACGATCTGGATACCGCCAAGGCGAACCGGAAGATGCTGCTCGAGAAAGGAGTAACCGACCTTTGGCTGTTCGACAAGGGCGCTTTACAAGGCGCGATATCCCTTGGTCTTTTTAAAACCAGAAACCGAGCCGAGCAGGCTCAGAAGACATTCACGGAACAGGGCATCATTACCGAGGTAGTACCCCGCCAAGTGCGAAACGAGGCTTATTGGGTTCGGATTCCATGGACTCGTCCAGCATCGGACTTGGACGAAATTCTGAAGTCTACGGATGCGAAGGGCGCAGCGGGGTTATCCCCGGCACTCATTCCCTGTGATTGACCGGCCGCTATCCTCGATAAATCCGCTGGAGGCAGTGCCGAAGGTCGATAATCCTTCCCCGACGGATGTGTTTCATTTCTGGAAAGGCGTAGGTCGGCAATCCTTTGCCGACGCCTGAGATGTGGCTCGTTTCTCGACAGCTTACATAAGGCAGCGATCTCGTAAGCGGATTCGCCGACCACATCAACGAGTGCCTTGAGCATTTTTCACCACAGTTTAGCGGTGTGGATCTGAAAGCCGTTGCGCATGCCCTTTCTTACGCCCTCGTGTCCCCCCTCTCTGGCTAGCCCGTTTTCCGAATCGGTGTAAGGGATTCGGATATGTAGGTCGGCAATCCCTTGCCGACGTATCGGCTCGGCGAAGGGCTTTGTCGGCAAGGGATTGCCGACCTACGTTCTCCCCTCC
>NZ_JBDIVO010000052.1:0-19848 GCF_039794385.1 Methylocaldum sp.
ATTTGCCGCTGAATTTGCAGCGCCGCGGCGAGTGGTTCGGCAAAGACCGCCGCCTCATCCGGCACGGTGTCCGGCACCCGATGCAGATTCCGCAAAGGCAAGGTGAGATATTCGGCGAATGCGCCGTGCCGATCGCGGATACCGAGCACGGTACGGCGCTCGCAGTGGGTGGGAAGATTTCGCCGGCAGCTCTCGCACTCTCCGCAAGAGACATTGATTTCACCGACTATCCGGCAGCCTATGAGCGTACCATCGGGCGAGTCGGCGACTTCGCCGACGAATTCATGTCCGGGAATGCCGGCGTAAGGATAATAACCCCGCACCAACTCCAAATCGGTGCCGCAGATGCCTGCGAGCCCCACCCGAACCAGCGCCTCGCCTGCGGGCGGGACGGGAATGGAAAGATCGTTACGAATGGAGAGCCGTCTGTCTTCCAGCCAAAGGGCTTGCATAGCGGGACTCGCGAGACGACAAGCCAGAGCTGACGTTTTAACTCGCCACCCTCCTGAACACGTTTTCGATCTGCGCCTGCACCTTTTCCGCCGCCTCGCGCGGATTGTCCGCGTCCCGTATCGGGCGGCCGACGACGATGTAATCGGCGCCGTTCAAGAAGGCTTGCTCGACCGTTACAACCCGCTTCTGGTCGTCCGTCGGACGGTTTTCCACGGGACGAATGCCAGGTGAAATGACCAGCAGCTTTTCGTCGATCTCCCGCCGCAATGCGGGAACCTCAAGGCCCGAAGAAATCACGCCGTCGCAGCCCAAGGCCAAAGCGCGCCGGGCGCGGGAGAGAACCAAGCGCTGCACGTCGCACTCGAAGCCGAGATCCCTGAGATCGCCTTGATCGAGGCTGGTCAATACCGTGACGGCCAGAATCTTGAGATTGCCCTTGGCTTTCGCAGCGGCTTCCATGATCGCATCGTTGCCGTGCACGGTGGCGAATTCGACGCCATGGGCGCTCAGGGCTCTAACTGCCCGCGCAACCGTTTCCGGCACGTCGAAAAACTTGAGGTCGGCGAAGATCTTCTTGCCCCGCTTCTTGAGCCATTCGATCAATTCGAAGTAGTCGCCGGCCATGAACAGTTCCAGCCCGATTTTGTAAAAACTCACCGAATCGCCCAAGGTTTCCACCAGGTCCTTGGCTTCGGCAATGCTCGGCAGGTCCAGAGCCATGATGAGGCGGTCTCGGGAGGGGATAGGTTTCTTCGAAAGGGTGTCGGTCATGGCTGTTCCTCTTTTTCCGGGTCGTTCGACCGCTGTGATCTCGGTGTCGGCACTGCGATTGCTAGAATAACGCCTCCTCGAACCCAGGAGTCGCGAATGGTTTCCGTGCTGATGCAGATGGCCGTATTGATCCTGTGCGGCGCAATGTGGCGCATTATACGGCCTGGCGGGCTGGATGCCGATCAAACTCGCTTGGCGCTGACCGCTGTGGTATTTCATCTTTTGCTGCCGGCGCTGGTGCTTTCCGTGCTGTGGACGGCCGATTTAGGTATCGAGACGCTGAAGATCTCGCTGTTCGGCGCGGGAATCATTCTGTTCGGCATCGCCATCACCTGGCTGGCCGCCCGTCTCATCAAGCTGGCACCGCAACGCTTGGGCGCCGCGATGCTGAGCATCGCTTTCTCGAACGTAACCTACATGGGGCTTCCCGTGCTGGAGCAGACCTTCGGTACGTGGGCACGCACCATCGTCATTCAAATCGATTTGTTCGCATCCATGCCGCTGGTTTTTACCCTCGGCATCCTGATCGCCCGGTACTACGGTACGACGAACTCGGAAAACGGTTCGATGCTCCGCTCTCTCCTGCTCAATCCGCCGCTCTGGGCCGCGGCGGTCGCACTAGGCCTGAATTTCGCGGGCGTGGCGCAACCCGCCTGGATGGAGCGGTTTTTGATGGGCTTGTCTGCGGCCGTCGTGCCTCTCATGCTGATTTCACTGGGACTCGGCCTGCGCTGGAATTCCTGGCACAGCCGTAACCTGCCGCTCGCTTCGCTTGTCGTGGCGTTCAAAATGGGCGCCATGCCGTTGTTCGGTCTGGGATTGGGACTCTCCCTGGGATTCGAGGGCGATACTCTGACAGCACTCGTATTGGAGGCCGCCATGCCGAGCATGCTGCTCGGCGTCGTTTATTGCGACCGCTACCGCCTCGACACCTCGTTCTACGCCCTGGCCGTCTCGCTGACCACGCTCTTCGCCATGGTCTCCCTGCCCTTCTGGCATCATCGGGTGGCCGCCATACATTCCGGACATTGATCATGCAAAGACCTGTCGCAGAAATCTTTTCGCAAGGGGATGAAGTCGTCACCGGCGAAATCACCGATACCAATTCGGCCTGGCTGTCGCGAAAGTTGACTGCACTGGGGTTTGACGTGGCCCGGCATACCGCGGTCGGCGACCGACTGGAAGCGTTGGTCGATCTGCTCCGCGAAATCGCCGGGCGCGCCGATCTTTGCATTTGTACCGGCGGATTGGGACCGACCTGCGACGATCTCACCGCCGAAGCGGTCAGCCAGGCTTTCGGCCCGCCCCTCGAACTGGACGAAGACGCGCTGGCTCAGGTCGAGTCTTATTTCACGAGGCTCGGACGCGCGATGCCGGACGTCAACAGGAAGCAGGCACTCCTCCCGCGCGGCTCGGAGCGTCTCGACAACCTTTGGGGCACCGCTCCCGGCTTCGCTCTCACGGCCGGCCGTTGCCGCTTCGTCTTCATGCCCGGCGTGCCCGGCGAGATGAAGGCGATGTTCCGTCGCTGGATCAAACCGGATCTGCACCGTCGCTTTCGGTTGTGTCCGGCGCGGCTGGTGGTATTGAACACTGTGGGCATGGGCGAATCGAGTCTACAGGAGCGTCTCGATCGAATCGCCTTGCCGCCCGAGGTAAAACTCGGCTTTCGCGCCGGCGGACCGGAAAACCAGGTCAAGCTGCTGTTTCCCGCCGATTTCTCCGAGACCGAGATCAACGACATCGCAAAACGCGCCGCCGACGCAATCGGGGATGCAGTATTTGCTATCGGCGGCTCAGGGGAAGCGGAAAACGACATAGCTTCGGTGGTCGGCCACGAACTCGCCGCGCGCCGGTCGACGCTTTATGTCGCTGAAACTCTGAGCGGAGGCAAGCTGGCCAACCGCTGCGCCGGCGAGCCCTGGTTCCGCGGAGCGGTCGTGATCCCGGATTCGGCCGGCCTGTGCCGATATTTCGGCGTGGAGCCGTCCGACGATCTTGCCCGGGCCGCAGCATGGATTGCCCCGCGTCTACGGGAGCAAGGCGCGGATCATGCGCTTGCTCAAATCGCCTACTACACCCGCGACAAGCTACACGACGAAACCGCAACGATCGAAGTCCATTTCATCCTTGCGGCTCCCGATGGCGTCTGGCGGCAAACTCGGACTATAGGCGGCGGTAGCGCACGTAAACAATCCACCGCCACGGCGCTTAGTTTCGATCTCTTGCGCCGGTACTTCCAGAAAAAACCAGGTCTCCACGGCTTGTAAATCAGCACGAAGCGGCCGTCTCAAGCCCTGCTGACGACTCGTCGCTCGGTCAGCAATCGGTTCAGCACGGCGCGATTCTTAAGAAGATCCGCCAACGTATACCGATTCAGAACTTCCTGAAAGGCCGAGACCGCTTCCTGGAGTACCTTTTTCAGGGTGCAGCCCGGAATGATTCGGCACAAACTGCGTCCGGGATCAAGGCATTCCACAACGTGGAAGTTGCTCTCCATGTGGCGTACGACCTCGCCGATATTGATCTCCTCGGGAGGGCGTCCGAGCTCTATCCCGCCATGCTTTCCGCGCGTGCTCTTGACATAGCCCTTTGCGGACAGCTCCTGAACGACCTTCATCAAATGGTTGTGAGACATATCGAACACGCTGGCGATCTCGGCGATAGTCACCATGCGTTCGGTATGTATGCCGACATACATCAGCACTCTTAAAGCGTAATCGGTGTAACGGGTCAGCTGCATTTAGCACCTCGAATGGACAATTAGAGCCGTTTTACGATACCGATTGGGTTAAGGCAAATGCGGCACAAAAGTTTCGACTCAATAATTTCTTGACTTTTTCGGTCATGCCGTCTTGAAATATAAACATGCATGTGCGATACATTAGAACCGTAATCATGTATTTAATATGCATGATAAACAAGATGCCATAAGAGATGCATCAATTTTTTGGGCCGACGTCAGGTCCGGAAACGGACTGGAACCCTTTATTAGGAGTGTGACTATGAGTCTCTCGTGTATTCTCCGACGAACGTCATCGTTTCTCTCATCACCTTTGCTGTTGGCGATCTTTTTTATCCCGATCGCGCAAGCGGAGTATGTCCCTGCCAAAACCGATTCGGTTTCGGGGAGCACCCATCGCATCACCTTGCGTGCAGCCCCCTTACCGTCCGGGCAATTCGGCTATCAGATGGTGAGCCATAAGATCCAGACTGCTGGTGGCCAAACCGAGGATGTCACTGCGCGGTACAGCGACAAGCCGACCATTCCGGGCCCTGCCATCGTCATGACCGAGGGCGATGTTGCGGAAATCACCCTGGAAAACGGCATCCCCAACACCGATCAGCCCGTCAGCCTGCACGTGCACGGGGTGCATTTCGATATCCGCAGCGACGGCACGATGAAGATGCTCAACGGCGTTGCCGACGAAGCCGCCTTCCCCGGCAAGCCGTACACCTACAAATGGACCGCAGCGCCGGGTACCGCCGGCACCTGGCCGTATCACGACCACACCTTCGGCAATCCCATGCTCGGAGCCGAGGACAAGGGACTGTTCGGCACCCTGATCGTCAATCCGCGTAGCGGAAAGGTGCCGGCACTCATCAACGGCAAGATCGAGGACGTGAATGTCAGCGACATCAAACGGGAGTTCGTCCTGTGGATGCACGAAACGACATTCTGGGGGATGGAAGTCAATAACATCCTCAAGGGCAAACAGGTTCCGCTGTGGACCAATCCCACGGTGGGCGCGCGTCTCGGCGAGAAAGTCCGCTTCCACGTGATCGGGCTGGGAACCGCCTTCCACACCTTCCATTTGCACGGGCACCGTTGGCTCAACCCCGGCACCACCCATGTCGTCGATACGGTCAACATCGGACCGATCAGCCGCGACACGTTCGTCGTCCAAGCCGGCGAAGGCGTCGGCACCGGCGACTGGCACTTCCACTGCCATGTCATCCAGCACATGCAGGCCGGCATGATGGGTGACTTCAAAGTCGTCAAGTAAGCTCTATCAAAATCACATCAAAACAAGAGGTTATGAATATGAATAAGTTTCGCAAACTGACCACCGCCATTGCCGTGAGTCTCGGAACCATGAGCTTGACGCCCATCGTGAGCGCCGAAACAGCCTCGTCCGAAGACGACGTCATTCTCAGCGTTCCGGGCGTCATGCCGGTCGGCGCGCTGGAAATGACCGACGAGCCCGGTCGGTGGTTCAAAGACCCGACGGATGGCGACAGCCTGGTCGTGGTCAAACCCGGCGACGCGGTCTTGATCAAGATGACCGACGTCAACGCCGAACACACGATTACCAGCCTGTTGTGGCAGCCCGGCGCCGCCAAGTTCCCGGTCGACCAGGACAAGCCGTCGAGCGCCAGCGTCACACAAACGTTCGATAAACCCGGCCTGTACGTATTTACCTGCAAGGTCCATCCCTACATGTTTGGCGCCGTCGTAGTGGATGACCCCAATACGGAAGGGCTGGATCTGGGCAGCGAAATCCAGCTCGTCACCGGGGCAAAAGTGCCGACCACCAGCGATATCGCCAAGAAGCTGCTTCGGACCTTCTTCGTTGCCACCACGCCCTCGCTCTGGCGTGACTACTCCAAGCCGAACTGGGACCTAAAGCTGCCGTCCATCCCACTGAATCTGGGCGGAACCGTCATCAGCCTGGATGCGCTGAACGTATCCATGCCGAACAAGTTGTCCAATCCGGCTACGCCCGGTGTCGGCGAGGTCTGGGTGAACGCTCAGTTCGAGACCATCAAGGGCAAGAGCAAGCCGGGTTCCGCCACACAAGTTGACGCAGCGAACTGGACCATCAAGAAAAAGGTCAAGGGCGTCGACATCAATATGAACAATCCCCACAACATGTGGACGGACAGGTCCTACAAGTACATCTATCAAACCGAATGGTTCGATAAGCGCTTGGTCACCTTCGACCGTGAAACCGGACAGATTTACGGCGCTCTGACGGTCGGCCAATCGCCTTCTCATGTCATGTCGCGACCGTCGGATGACAGCCTGACCGTGGCACTCAACGGCGAAGACCGCGTATTGAAGCTGACCGGAGGCAAGCACCCGACGGCTCAGGACAGCGTTAACACTGGCCCGAACTCCGGACCCCATGGCCATCACGTGACCCATGACGGCAAATACGCGCTGACGCCGAATGCCTTGGCGGGCTCGGTATCGATCGTCGATCTGGACAGCGGCCAGGCCTCCACCGTGCCGAACGTCGGCGTGATTCCCATCGCCATCTGGGGCGACGCGACCGACAAGGCCTATGTAGCCAACCTGCTCGGGACACCGCCGCTGCTCAGCACCCTGAGCGTGATCGACATCAAGAGCAAGCAGAAGATCAAGGACATCAATCTCGCTGCGGATTACGATCCGATCAGCGGCAAGACGACCGGCGAGGCTTACGGCCTGCTGCCGATCCAGACCCCGATCAGCCCGGACGGAAAATACGTGGTCACGGCCAATACCCTGAGCGCGACCATTACCATCACCGACACGTCGACTCACAAGGTGCTCAAGAGCCTGCCCTGCGAACCGGGCTGCCATGGCGTCAATTTCGGCATGAAAAAAGGCGGAGGCTACTACGCCTATGTCGCCAGCAAGTTCGCCAACGACCTCATCGTGGTCGACATGGATAAGCTCGAAATCGCCGGCCGCGTGATGCTCGCCGACGTCAAGGATGCCGATATCGTCGGCAACAACGGCATGGGCGGCCAAGGCGTCCTGCCGCTGCCCGTCGCCGATCACGGCTGGATCGAGCAAACCGCCAAACTGGCCGGCTCGGGCCAGCTCAGCGCCGAGGTCGAGTCTTGGCTGGGCGCTCTGACGACCGCTCAACGCGGAATTGAATTATCCGGAAAGATCGTGCAATCAGAGGGCAAGCACTGATCCGGAAACGGTTCCTCTTTTTCCAAAGTTAGGAGCTCTCCGCCCGCTCAAGCGCACTACGGCGCTTGAGCGGGCGTCTTTTCGTTTCGACGACACCCCTTCACACGCTACCCCGAGTCGCGGATTCGGCCGCAGACTCGACTTTATTCCAACTTTCACGGATACCAAGACTCACGAGCCCTCTCTAACGGTATGATCGGGGGATCCGTCAGGAGGAGGTTCAGTGATGCCTTTCACTCGCCGTCTGAGATTCTCGGTCGCGCTGCTGTGCATCGGACTCTTCGGCACAGCGGCTCACGCCGACGAATATGCCGCCAAACGCCAGGCTCTGATCGATGAAATCCAGCGCGAAACCCGCTGGGTCAGCAGCGAAATCGGCAAAACCGAGTTGGATGCCCAAGTCCTGGCCGCCATGGGGAAGGTTCCCCGGCACGAGTTCGTGAGCGAGGATCTGCGCAGTATCGCGTATGCGAACCGGCCTTTGCCCATCGGTTACGGACAAACCATTTCCCAGCCTTTCATCGTGGCGCTGATGACCGATCTGCTGCGCGTCAAACCGGATGAAACGGTGCTCGAAATCGGCACCGGCTCCGGCTATCAGGCGGCCGTCCTGGCGGAATTGGCCGAGCGGGTCTACTCCATCGAGATTGTGCCGGAATTGACCCAAATGGCGACGGAACGTCTGAAACGGCTGGGCTACGCCAAGGTTGAGACCAAGACCGGCGACGGCTATTACGGCTGGCCGGAACACGCGCCTTTCGATGCCATCATCGTCACCGCCGCCCCCACGCAAATTCCGCCGCCGCTGGTGCAACAGCTCAAGCCGGGCGGCCGCATGATCATACCGGTCGGCGGACAATTCCTGCTGCAGTATCTGGTGCTCGTCGAGAAAAGCGAACAGGGCAAGATCTCGACTCGGCAGATCGTGCCGGTGCAATTCGTGCCTTTGACGGGCGCTCATTAGACATGGTCGATTCCGCGATCGAATCTCGCCGCGACGAGGAGCGCGCGCGCCATGAAGCGCCGCCGCGGCTGCTCTTGCTCTCCGTTTCGCTGATTTCGGCTGCGGCGCTGGTCTATGAAATCCTCTTGATGCGGCTTTTTTCCATTATCCAATGGCATCACTTTGCCTACATGATGATCAGCTTGGCGCTGCTCGGCTACGGCGCGAGCGGAACGTTCCTGACGCTCGCACGGGAATATTTGTTGCCCCGTTTCGGTGCCGCATTCGTTCTCAACGCGGCTTTGTTCGGCTTGAGCGCGACATTGTGCTTTCTGGCCGCGCAGCAAGTGCCCTTCAATGCGCTGGAAGTGCTTTGGAGTCCGCGGGAATGGGGGCATCTCGTTCTGATCTACCTTATCCTGACGCCGCCCTTCTTTTTCGCGGCCAACTGCATCGGCCTGACCTTCCAGCGCTACAAAGCGACGATAGGCCGCACCTATGCGGCCGATCTCTCGGGAGCGGGAACAGGCGCTTTGGCGGTCGTTCTTCTGCTGTTCCTGGTGTTTCCGTTGAATGCGCTGGTCCTCGCGAGCGGAGCGGGATTTGCGGCCGCGTCCTTGGCCTGGATTGCGTTGGGAATGCGTCCCCGCGAACTGATCGCGCCTTTAGTTGCGGTGATTGCCGCTCTGTGGCTTCTGGTTCATTGGAGCGGTGCGGAACTCCGGCCGGTGGAATACAAAAGCCTCTCCCAGGCATTGCGCGTGTCCGGAGCGGAGCGAATCGAGGAACGTTCCAGCCCGCTCGGGCTGCTCAGCGTGGTGCGCAGCCCCGAAGTACCGTTCCGCCATGCGCCGGGGCTCAGCCTGAACAGCCCGGTTCCGGTGCCGGAGCAACTGGCGGTGTTTACCGACGGCGAAGGCATGAGCGCCATCAATCGTTGGGATGGAAGCCGAGGCAGCCTCGCTTTTCTCGATTACGTGCCGTCCGCCCTGCCGTATCACCTGTTGCCCCGGAAGCCGGAAGTCCTCGTTTTGGGCGCGGGAGGGGGCAGCGAGGTGCTTCAGGCGATCTATCACGATGCGGAACGCATCGACGCCGTGGAACTCAATCCGCAAATGATCGACCTGGTATCCCGCGATTTTGCCGATTTTGCCGGGCAGGTTTACGGTCAGCCCTCGGTTCGCGTACATGCGGCCGAGGCGAGGAGTTTCGTCGCCGCGTCGGCGGAGCATTACGATTTGATTCAAATCGCCTTGCTGGACGCCTTCAACACCTCGTCGGCGGGTTCGTATGCACTGAACGAAAGCTATCTCTATACGGTTGAGGCCCTGCAAGCCTATTTGGCGCACCTGAGATCCGGAGGTTTTCTGGCCATCACCCGCTGGGTCCGCCTGCCGCCCCGTGACGAGATCAAGCTGTTCGCGACCGCTGCCGATGCCTTGGCGCGTGCCGGCGCGAGCGCGCCGGAACGGCGCTTGATCTGGATCCGCGGCTGGCAGACCAGCACCCTGTTGATCAAGAACGGCGAAATTTCCGATCCGGAGATCGCCGCGCTGCGGCAGTTCTGCGACGAACGCTCATTCGACCTTGCCTACTATCCCGGCATCGAAGCACAGCAAGCCAATCTCCACAACCGGTTGAAAGAACCTTATTTCTTCGAAGCGGCGACGGCCTTGCTGAGTCCCGAACGGGAATCGTTTACAGAGCGCTACAAGTTCGATGTCCGTCCAGCCACCGACGACCGGCCGTATTTCTTTCACTTCTTCAAATGGCCGCTTCTAGCGGAAGCCTTCAAGCTGAAAGGGTCGGGAGGACTTTCGCTGCTCGACATGGGCTATCCGATCCTGCTGGCAACGCTGCTCCAATCAGTGATCATCAGTACCTTGCTGATCCTGGCCCCGCTCGGGGTCTTGATGCATCGGAGCGACGGCGGGCTGAAAAATAGCCGACGATCCCCGGTTTTCGGCTATTTCTTCGCGATCGGCCTGGCATTCATGTTTACGGAAATCGTTTACATAC
The DNA here is from genome assembly GCF_039794385.1 of Methylocaldum sp. Taxonomy (NCBI): domain Bacteria; kingdom Pseudomonadati; phylum Pseudomonadota; class Gammaproteobacteria; order Methylococcales; family Methylococcaceae; genus Methylocaldum; species Methylocaldum sp. Next base: position 10,098 of record NZ_JBDIVO010000052.1, read on the forward strand.
AGAAATTCATTCTTTACCTGGGTCATCCGCTCTATGCCGTGGCGATGGTACTCGCAGGATTTCTGATCTTCGCCGGACTGGGAAGCCGATATGCGGCGAGGATTACGCCCCAACAGGCCGGAATGCATATTTCTCGGGCTACCAAAGCGATTATTGCCGTCTCCGCAGTTTATTTCTTAACGCTACCATCGCTGTTTGATGTATCCATCGCCCTTCCCGCCCCTATCAAAGTGACGGTCGTCCTCGCCCTTATCGCGCCGTTGGCGTTTTTTATGGGCATGCCTTTTCCGCTAGGGCTTTCGCGGCTGGCGGCCGAGGCGGAGCGGCTGATTCCCTGGGCTTTCGGAATCAACGGCTGCGCATCGGTCATCGCCGCCATTCTGGCCACGGTATTGGCCATTCACGTCGGTCAGTTCTGGCTATTGGTCGCCGCCTTGTCGCTTTACGGACTGGCGGGTTTTGCGGGGCCCCATCGGGGTTGAGATCGATGCACCGGCTTTCCGACGTTTCGGCCGGCCCGTGCCACGCTCAGGAACCCAAATGTCTCCGTCACGTCTAAGATTCGGATAGGAATGTATCCGCCGCTTTGCTTCAAGGATGAGAGGCGGTTTTTTTCATTGAATTCATGTTTTGCCGATACGAAGCCCAAGCTTCGCAAGGACGCGAGGTTCTGTCATGAAGTATCTGCTTGTCATCGTAATGTTATTGCTGGCCGGGTGCGCCCCGATATTACGCGAGGAACCCTTGACCAGCCGGATCTATCCCCCAACGGCCGAGATCGATATTCTGGATTCCTGGCCCGAACACAGGGCGTTCATCGAAATCGCGGAGATTACGGCCCGTGCCGACCGGGAGGCCGTAGGCGCAATCGTCGATCGAGCCAAAGCGGCCGGTGCCGATGCCGTCCTCTTCGGACCGCCCTACCATTACGGCGATGTGGTCATATTGTTTGCCGGCGGCAACATCGGCGGACATCAGGCGGGAGGGATCAACACGGTTCCCATGACGCGAATCCAGGCTCGGCTGATCAAATATCTGCCATGACCGATGTCGTCCACGATCCGATCACTGGCAACTCGAAGTCTTGAACTGTGACCCGGTATCCGGCTTCCTCAGCCGATGCTCGGCAATCACGCGGGTGATGTCCTCCAGCCTCACCGGCTTGATGAAGTGGTGGTCGAAACCGGCCGTGAGGCAGCGGTAACGGTCCTGATCCTGGCCGTAGCCACTGATGGCGATCAACAGGGCCTGCCGGATCTGAGGCATGGCGCGCAACTTCTGCGCCACTTCGCAGCCGTCCATCACGGGCAGCCCGATATCCAGCAAGACCACATCCGGGGCGAATCTCTGCGCAATCGCGAGAGCTGTAGGGCCATCCGGCGCCCGCTCGACCTCGCATCCTTCCAACTCGAGCAGCAAAGACAATCCCTCGACGGCATCCGCATTGTCGTCAACCACCAGCACGCGCAGCGCAGCGCGTTTCTCCGCATCGGTATCGTCCTCTGGCTTGGCTGTCGACTGCTCCGCCGGCTTATCGCATAGCAACGGCAACCGGACGATAAATTCGGAACCCTTGCCGATACCCTCGCTCTTTGCCTCGACACTGCCGCCGTGCAAATCGACCAATTGTTTCACAAGGCTGAGCCCGATGCCCAACCCACCTTTCGCACGATCCAAAGAACGGTCGGCTTGGGCGAAAAGGTCAAAAATGCGGGGCAACACCTCCGGACTGATCCCGACACCTGCATCCCGCACCCGGATGACGGCCTGTCCGTTCTCCGTTGCCGCCGTCAGCCAAATCTGTCTGTTCGGCTCGGAATATTTGGCGGCATTGTTGAGCAAATTCGATACGACTTGCGCGATTCGGATCTGGTCGCCTTCGATCCAGACCGGCTCGGAAGGCAGGGATAGGCTGATGCTGTGGCCGTGAGCCTGAATCAGCGGCCGGCTCGTTTCCATGGCGTGGTTGACGATGGTGGCCAGTTCCAGCGGCTGCTTGTTCAAGGTGACCTTTCCGCGGCTGATGCGGGACACGTCCAACAAATCGTCGACCAGCCGGGTGAGATGCTTCGTCTGCCGCTCGATGACATCTCTGGCCCAAGCGTACTGCGGTCCGTCGCCGCTGGTTCGATGCAGGATCTGTACGGCGCTCATGATCGGCGCCAGCGGGTTGCGCATTTCGTGCGCCAGCGTGGCCAAGAATTCATCCTTTTGCCGGTCGGCGGCAGTCAACTCTTCGGTCTTACGGATCAGCTCATCCTGTAGCTTTTTCATTTCGGTAATGTCGAGATTCATGCCCGCCCAGGCCGTCACCTTGCCTTCGGCGTTCCGGATCGGGACGCCGCGACTCAAAATGTGTCGGTAAGAGCCTTCCGCGCTCCGGATACGATATTCGTAATCCCAGAAGCAGCCGGTTTTGACGCAGTACCTCCAATGATCCAGGATGGGCTGCAGGTCCTCCGGATGCACACGCGAGGTCCAACCGACGTGTATGCACTCGTCCAGCGTCATCCCGGTCATTTTCAAGAACGAATCGCTCAAGTAGCGGATATCGCCGTTCGGCTCGCAGATCCAGGCTCCGAAAGGGATCGACTCGCCGATCGCACGATAGAGCGCCTCCGATTCGGCGAGAGCAGCCTCCGCGCGGCGGCTTTCAGTGACATCTCGAAAAATCAGAATCACGCCCAATAACCGGCCATCCATGCCTCGTATGGGCGCAGCGCTGTCGCTGATCGGAATTTTCCGTCCGTCTCTCGCAATCAGCACCGTATGATTCGCGAGACCGACGACGGCGCCGGTTCTCAGTACCTTTTCGACGGGGTTTTCGATCGGATTGAGCGTCTCCTCGTTAACGACGCGAAACACGTTCTCCAGCGGCTGGCCGCGCGCTTCATCCTGAATCCATCCGGTCAGCGATTCCGCAGTCGGATTGAACAGTTCTATACGACCCCCGGTATCGGTGACGACGGCCGCATCGCCGATGCTGGTCAAGGTCACGACAAAACGATCGCGCTCGACGCGGAGCTGTTCTTCGGCCTGCTGGCGTCTGAAAATCTCGTCCTCCAATCGCTGTCGCGCCTGCAACTCGCGCCGCACGAGCCCGGTGCGCCATAAATGGACCAGTAGGACGATGGCAAGTCCCATTACGACAAAAGCGCCTAGCGGAATCCATTCGTCAGCCCCCTCGCCCCTCGGCGAACCAACCGGAGTTATCGCGAGATAAGTACCCAGCACGGCGCCCGATAACGTGGCCAGCAGCCCTGGGCCGAATCCGCCGTAAAGAGCGCCTATCAGCACCGGCAGCAGAAAGGGCATCACTATGGGCGCGCCTTGATACGATGGGCGCAGGAGCAATATGGCCAGCGCTACGGCAACCGCTGCGCCGAACGATAGGGCATACGCCGATACGGACGAGAGCTTGGAGTGAACCATGACGAGAATCCTGTCTCCATCAAATGGCGAGATTCCGGTTAGCGGATATCGCACCCGGGCAGCGGCCATGCCGGGCAATCCGCATCGTCGGCCCGATGTTAACACGGTTCGGCCGGCGAATCGCTCGCATCACTCATCGCCCGCCAGTGAACCCCGGATAGTCGGCTAAGCCGCCTATCCGCCGAGTTCAAGAAAATGAACGTTTAGCGCCTTGGAAACAGCATCCTTGCCGCGGCCAAGGCACGAAAGCCAAGATTTAAGTCAAACCGCTCTTCAGCCGCTCCATGGCCTTCTGAAGATTGGCCATGCTGGTGGCGATGGAGAGGCGCACATGACCCGGAGCGCCGAAAGCGGAGCCCGGAACCACGGCGACGCCGCCGTGCTCGATGAGATGCTCCGATAGGCCCAAGTCGTCGGAAATTCCCGGCATGCGGTCGATCACGCCCTGCACATTGGGAAGGACATAGAAGGTCCCGTCGGTTTCGAGACAGGATACGCCGGGAATGCTGTTCAACTCGCTCACCACGTAATCGTGCCGTTCCTTGAAGGCCTTGACCATCTCGCCGATAAAGGACTGATCGCCGGTCAAAGCGATTTCTGCGGCCACCTGAGAGATGGACGTGGGGTTGGATGTGCTTTGCGACTGGATATTGGTCATCGCCTCGATCAGCTTCGCGGGTCCCGCCGCATAGCCGATACGCCAGCCGGTCATGGAATAGGCTTTGGATACGCCGTTCAAGACCACGGTGCGGTCGTACAGCTCCGGGCAGACATTGAGAATATTGCAGAAGCTGCCGGCCTTCCAGACGATGTGCTCGTACATGTCGTCGGTGGCGACAACCACGTCCGGATAGTCTTTCAACACCTCGCCGAGGGCTTTGAGCTCGATGTCACTGTACGCCATGCCGGTCGGGTTGGACGGGCTGTTGATGACGAACAGCCGGGTTTTCGGTGTCAGCGCCGCCTTGAGCTGGGCGGGCGTGATTTTGAACTTCTGCGACTGCGGCGCGTCGATAATGACGGGGACGGCGCCTGCCAAAAGCACCATGTCCGGGTAGGACACCCAGTACGGCGCCGGAATGATGACTTCGTCGCCCGGATTCAACAGCGCTTGCGCCAGGTTGTAAAAGCTCTGCTTGCCGCCGCAGGATACCAACACTTGCTTGACGTCGTAGTCGAACCCGTTTTCCCGCTTGAACTTTGCGACCACCGCCTTCTTGAGGCCGGGCGTACCGTCGACCGCCGTATATTTGGTGAAACCGTCCTGAATGGCCTTGATGGCAGCCTGTTTGATATGCTCGGGGGTATCGAAATCCGGCTCGCCGGCTCCGAGGCCCACGATGTCTTTGCCGGCGGCGCGCATGGCGGCCGCTCTCGCGGTCACGGCCAAGGTAGGTGAGGGTTTGATCGACTGTACGCGGTCGGAAAGTTTAATGTTCATTGTGTCGAGTTAAAGATTGGTCAAATAGGTCAGGCTTTATGCCGCAAAAAATGATACTCGATGAAACCTTGCCCCTGAATCCCACCAGGGGAAAAAGTTTCGATCTTCATAGCCAATTCAAGCCGTCCGGCGATCAACCGGAAGCGATCCGGCAACTGATCGAAGGTCTCGGCGACGGCTTGTTACACCAGACTCTCTTGGGCGTCACCGGTTCCGGAAAAACCTTCACCGTCGCCAATGTCATTCAGGCCGTGCAGCGCCCGACGCTGATCCTGGCGCCGAACAAGACGCTGGCCGCCCAGCTTTACGGGGAAATGAAGGAATTTTTCCCGGAAAACTCCGTGGAATACTTCGTTTCCTATTACGACTACTATCAGCCAGAAGCGTACGTCCCGGCTTCCGATACCTATATCCAGAAGGACGCCTCGCTCAACGAGCATATCGAGCAGATGCGCCTGTCGGCCACCAAGGCGCTGATCGAGCGGCGCGACACGATCATCGTGGCGACCGTGTCCTCAATCTACGGCTTGGGCGAGCCGGCCTCCTATTTCAGCATGGTGCTGCATCTGGTGCGCGGGGACATGATCGATCAGCGGACGATCCTGCGCCGCCTGGCCGAATTGCAATACACCCGCAACGAAACCGAGCTGCGCCGCGCCACCTACCGGGTGCGGGGCGATGTGATCGACGTGTTTCCGGCGGAATCCGAAAAGGAAGCGCTGCGCATCGAGTTGTTCGACGACGAGATCGAACGGCTATCGCTGTTCGATCCACTGACAGGAGAGATCATCTCCCGCATCGCCCGCTACACGGTCTATCCCAAGACCCATTACGTCACGCCGCGGGAAAAAATCATGGAAGCCGTGGACCAGATCAAGGCCGATCTCAAGGTACGGCTGGAGGAGCTGCGCTCGCTCAACAAGCTGGTCGAAGCCCAGCGGCTGGAGCAGCGCACGCTGTTCGATCTCGAAATCATGCTGGAAGTCGGCTATTGCTCGGGCATCGAGAACTATTCGCGCTATCTCTCCGGCCGCGCGCCGGGCGAACCCCCGCCCACCCTGTTCGATTACCTGCCGGCCGATGCCTTGCTGGTGATCGACGAGAGCCACGTCACCATTCCGCAGCTCGGCGCCATGTACCGGGGCGACCGCTCGCGCAAGGAAACGCTGGTGGAGTACGGTTTCCGCCTACCCTCCGCCCTGGATAACCGGCCGCTCAAGTTCGAGGAGTTCGAGGCCCGTTCGCCGCAGCGCATCTACATTTCGGCGACGCCGGGACCGTACGAACTCAAGCATTCCGGAGCCGTCATCGAGCAGGTGGTGCGGCCTACCGGCCTGGTGGACCCCGAGGTTGAAATACGCCCTGCCCTGAGCCAGGTGGAAGACCTGCTTTCGGAAATTCGCGAGCGCATCGCCCGCAGCGAACGGGTGCTGGTCACCACGCTGACCAAGCGCATGGCGGAAGATTTGACCGAATATCTGTTCGAGCACGACATCGCCGTGCGTTACCTCCATTCCGACGTCGAAACCGTGGAGCGCGTCGAGATCATCCGCGACCTCCGGCTCGGTCGGTTCGACGTGCTCGTGGGCATCAATCTGCTGCGGGAAGGTCTGGACATCCCCGAAGTCTCGCTGGTCGCCATCCTCGACGCCGACAAGGAAGGTTTCCTGCGGTCTACCGTTTCGCTCATTCAGACCATCGGCCGCGCCGCCCGCAACCTTCGCGGGAAGGCAATCCTCTATGCGGACACGGTCACCGGCTCGATCCAGCGGGCGATCGAAGAAACCGAACGCCGCCGTGCCAAGCAGATCGACTACAACAAGCGAACGGGCCTCACCCCGACCGGTATCTCGAAGCGCGTGACGGACATCCTGGAAGTCCCGATACCGGGCGCTTTACAAACGGGTTCCGGGAAAAAGAAGCTGGCCAAAGTGGCCGAGAAAGGCGCCGACTACCACGCGGTAAAACCGGCGGAAGCCGCCAAGCTGATCAAGCAGCTCGAAGAAAAGATGTACACCCACGCCCGCGAACTCGAATTCGAGGAAGCGGCACGATTGCGCGACGAAATTCGGCGGATTCAGGCGGAAGTGTTTTCCGGGGCATAGGCGTACGCTCAAAAGCCGCTCAAAGACAGTAAGAAAGAAACGCGTTTCGGGTTATTCGATCCAAATCATAGTTTCCGGCATTATCTTTCGTCTCAGCACTCTGGTTGCTGATTTCCATGGTCAAATCGAGCATCTCGATCGAGCTATATTGGACTCTGGATGGATACCGTGTCGTGGTCTGGTCGAGCGGAAAGGTCGCTTACGCCAGGACCTATGCCTTACGCCAGGTCGCACTGAAGGCTTGCAAACGGCTGGCGAAATCGCTGACTGCTCCGCCGGAGGACCGGGACCGCCGCCCCGAGTAATCGAATATCGGAAAGCCGGCGACCTCAAGCATTGCGAACCGCACGTCCGAATTCCTCGATGGCTTGATCGGACAAGGGATGATCCCCCATTTCCAGTAACAGGGGCAAAGGAATGGTGACGTGATGAGCGCCCGCGACCACAGCCTGCACCACTTCGCTCGCGGATTTCAGACTCGCGACCAGAATCGTGGTCGGCGTGTCGCAGGCATCGACCACCTCACGCATCTCCGAAACCAGCGCCGCGCCGTCGCCTTGAAGACGCGTGCTGCGGTTCACATAGGCGATCGAATACGCCACGCCCGCCTCGCAGGTGAGATACGTCTGCGCGGCACTGTAGCTGGCAGTCATGCCGACCTTGACGCCTTCTTTGGCGAACTTCGCGGCCAGCACCAGATTTTCGGTGGTCATCCCGATCTTCAGCGCCACGTTGGACCTCAAGGCCAGGAAACGCCGCGCTTCGGCCTCGCGTTCGGACACGGTCGGCGCGGTCAGCTGATAGAAAACCGGACCGGGGCAAATGTCGGCCAATTCGGCGATCACATCCTCCGGCTTGCGGTCGACTTTCGCCATCAAGGTCGGATTGGTCGTTATCCCGGCAACAAAGCCGAGCGTCATCGCCTGGCGTGCGTCGGCGGGGAAGGCTGAATCCAGAAACAGGGACATCGTGTTCTCCTCATAAGGTTAAATCTATCGGCAAAGGATTGCCTTCCTACGGCTGGGCCGTTGTAGGTCGGGAATCCTTTCCCGACGTAGGGTTCGTCGGCAAAGGATTGCCGACCTACTACAGCCATCGGCCTGTGCTGATTGTTTTTTTATTGAATCGCGCCATAACTTCACGGATGTCTTCCATCACCCAGGTCGGCGCATAATCGAGGTCGGCCAGGTGCGCCCGCGTGGAAATGCCCGAAAGCACCAAAATGCTCCGAATGCCTGCGCGCACGGCACCGAGGATGTCGGTGTCCAGGCGATCGCCCAAGGCAACGGTTTCTTCGGGCGGCACCTGCAAGCGCTCCATCGCCAGTTGATACATGATCGGCTCAGGCTTGCCGATGATGGTGGGTTCGATACCCGTGGCGGCTTGCAAGGCCGCCAAGACCGCGCCGTTGCCGTGGGTCATGCCATGCTCGGTCGGAAGAGAAGTGTCGGGATTGGTGCCGATAAACTTCGCTCCGGCGCGAAGGTTCAGGGTGGCGGTGGCCAGCTTGTCCCACGACAGGGTTCGGTCCAGGCCGCAGACCACGTAATCGGCATCCTTTTCGTAGAGTTCCGCCAGGCGGAAGCCGTTTTCGAGCAAAGCCCGGCACACGCCGTCCTCGCCGATGGGGAACACCTTGGCACCGGCCGGCGCGTGCTGCTTGAGATACAGCGCGGCGGCGAGGCCGGAACCGATCACCTGCTCCCGGTCGACGCCAACGCCCATGCGGGCGAGCTTGGCGACGTACTGCTCCGGCGTGTTGCTGGCGTTGTTTGTGGCCAATACGAAACGGATGTCACGGGCCCGCAGGGTCTCGAAAAACTCCACCAGTCCGGGCATCGGGCGATCGCCCTCCCAGAGCACGCCGTCCATATCGATGATCAGGGCGCGAATGTCGTTGAGTGTCATGGGATAGATTGTCGATTATGGATTGCCGATCGAAGCGCGCCTAAATTACCCTTTGATGGCCGGCTCGTCGAGACTCGGCCGCATTTTTGAACCCGTCACCAACTGCGAAGAGTAGTCCCATGTCAGCAAGCACCACTCAAATCAAGGCCTACATCCAGGCTGCCGATGCCGTCATCCGCGAACACGCCGAGGAAGTCACCGAACTCGACCAGGCGATCGGCGACGGCGATCATGTCGCGAACCTGCAGCGGGGTCTGGCCGCATTGGACGCGTTGGCGGAAGAGCTCGGGCGCATGGACTGGTCCGCCGCCTTCCAGAAAATCGGCATGAGCCTCATGAGCAGCGTGGGCGGGGCTTCCGGTTCGCTCTACGGCACGTTCTTTCTATCCATGAGCAAGGCCATGCGGGACAAGGACATGAACCTACCCAATCTGGCCGAAGCCTTCAGCCAGGGCGTCGAATCGGTCAAGCAACGGGGCAAGGCCGATTTGGGCGAAAAAACCATGCTCGACGTCTTGATACCAGTGGCGAACGCTTTGCGACAGGCAGCGCGAGAGTCTTGGGAATTGACGCAAGCTTTGGAAACGGTCAACCGCGTAGCCGAGGCGGGCTGCGAATCGACCCGCGACATGATCGCCACCAAGGGACGAGCCTCGTTCCTCGGCGAACGCGCCCGCGGCCATATCGATGCGGGGGCGAGGACCAGTCAGTTGATGATTGGGGCGATCGGGGACGTGGTGGCGAAGAGCTCACAGTAGACCCCTCCGCGGCTTGTTAGGTATCCCGGGAACCTTCTTACAGCTTATAGCCACTTGATTTCTACCTCTGCCCCCAGGGATTCGAGCACGTGCCGGATTCCCTCAAC
>NZ_JBDIVO010000053.1:0-19790 GCF_039794385.1 Methylocaldum sp.
GGTCCCGGCGCTTCGGATAGTTGCGAATAATCCGGTTCTGAATTTGTGATGAATGCAGTCCTGATCGTTTCCGATTGCGATCCGCTACACCTATCTCAGAACTAACCCCTTCTCGATAGCATATGCAGTCAGTGCCGCCGCGCTATGAAGATCCAGCTTTTTCATTAAGTTCGCGCGGTGAGTTTCCACGGTCTTCACGCTGAGGTGGAGATATTGCGCGATCTCTTTGTTTTTATGGCCCTCGCCGATCAGTTTCAAAAGCTCTCGCTCCCGATGGGTCAAGCTGTCCCATGCTGACCGAGGCTCTTCCGCGCTCTTGACTTGCAGATACCCCTTTATGATTTTCCCTGAGACGCTCGGACTTAAATAGGTCTTCCCGATCAATACACTGCGGATGGCGATGCGTAGTTCCGCATGAGTGGCATCCTTTAGAACATAACCGTCTGCGCCGGATCTCAGGGCCGCGAGGATGTATTCTTCGACATCGTGCACTGTCAGTACCAGGATCTTCGATTGCGGCGCTCGTTTTTTGATTTCTTGGATGGCCTCCAAGCCCCCTAGCTTGGGCATGGACAGATCCAGCAAGATGAGATCCGCTATGACTTCGCGACATCGCCGGATGAGTTCGATGCCGTTATGGACTTCGCAGACGACTTCCAGATCCCGATCTTGCGACAAGAGCATCCGTAATCCTTCCCGCAAAATCGTATGGTCTTCGGCTATGCAGATTCGTTTTTTTTCTTCCATGGCAAAACGCTACTTTGTTTTCGCTCATCTTCTACGGCGAAGAAGCCGAACCAAATAAGCAAAACTCCTTAGTGCCGGAAACAAAGCGAGCGTGTACGGTCAAATGATCGGATAAGCAGCGCGTTGGATGCTTGAACAGGATTTCTTTTCGACGCGCAAAGGGATATGTGCTTTCCGCATTTTTCAAGGAACTCGCGGTCGTGTGCAAAATATTAATCGTCGATGACAACGCGTCTTTTCGGCGCTTTCTTAAAGCGTTTCTCAGCGATCAGTTCGCTCACCTCGGCATTGTCGAAGCCGAGAACGGTGCAGCAGCGATGAGAATAATCGACGGAGTCAGGCCCGACCTGATTTTCATGGATCTCAAGCTGCCCGGCGAAAACGGTCTCGTACTGACCCGCAAGATAAAGACAATTTATTCTCCCGCCATCGTCATTCTGACCAGCTACGACGCGGTCGAGTATCGTGAAGCCGCTTCGGCATGCGGCGCCGATTATTTCCTGGCCAAGGATGCGGCAAGCGGCGCTGAAGTCTTCTCGTTGACCCAGTCGTTTTTGTCGGGTCTTCCGCCACAACTCTAGTCTTATTGTTTTCTCACAGCTCTACTAACGGCTGCCCGGCAGCCGGCAGCTATTCCATTGCCCCCTCAAAGGAGAGCATCAATGGGATAGGCTCGAAAATGCGGACCTTATCGATGAGATGGATCGATAAGCGGCGTTTACTCTTGATCGGCGACGGGCGCCGACGGCTGTGGACTCGTCTCTATGGCTTTCAAGGCGTGAAAAAAGTCATGGCCAGATCGACATGCTCGCGAGGTCAGGTTCGCTAGCGCGGGTTGAGGTGAAGCCCGATACATTAGCGGACCGACTATCGCAATAAAGATATAAGAGGACGCGATTTGGCTGGCGTCGTGATTAAGCCTTGTGAGCAGCATGCAAAGGGATAGGCTCCGAATCAGCATCAGGGCGTACCTGGCAACTATATCCCTGTTCCTTTTCGAATCGGCTGCCGGCGCGCAGCAACTGACGCCGGCGGAAACGCGCGGAACGCACATTTATCTCCGAGGCGAAAGTCTGTCCGGAACGCCTGTTACAGCGCTGATGGGCGACGACGATGCGGAACTGAACGGACGCGCGCTTCCTTGTGCCAGCTGCCATGGCAAAGACGGTCTCGGACGGGCCGAGGGCGGCCTGACACCGTCCAACATCACCTGGACCAATCTCGCCAAGCCTTACGGCCACGCCCATTCCTACGGGCGAACACATCCGCCGTTCACCGACGAAACACTTGCACGGGCTATTACGCAAGGCCTCGACCCGGCGCGCAACAAGCTTGATAAAGGCATGCCGCGGTACCGAATGTCGGTTCGGGATCTCGCGGATTTGATCGCTTATATCAAGCGCATCGAGGGCGACCACGATTCTGGGCTGAGCGACAGCATCATCCGTGTAGGAGTGTTGATTCCGGCCGATCAAAAGGGCGAGAGAATACGGCGGGTCATTACCGCCTATTTCCGAGCGCGAAATAACGAGGGCGGCTATTTCGGCCGAACCGTAGAGCCGGTGTTTCTTGACGGCGAAAAATCTGGCTCCGGGTTGAGAACATCGATCGAGGAGAAGAATGTGTTCGCCATTTTCGGATTCGCTTCCCCTCGAGCACAAGCCGATCTTGCCGATATAGCAAAAGCGTTGCGCATCCCGGTAATCGAGCCTTCTCCGGAGTTTCCGGATCCCGAGCGCGCAGTCAATCCGTTTACGTTTTATCTGCTGTCCGGGATAAGCGAGCAGAGTCTACTATTGGCAGATTACACGGCTCGAGTTCTCGCCAAGCGCGGCTTCGTTCTTGCGATCGTTCACGGTCCGGGAGCAGCATCGAGTATGCTGACTCAGCGCATTCTTAAACGCATTCGAAGCAAAAACCTCGGAACTCTGGAACCTATCGAATATGTCGGAACCCGCGGGCACGCCGAGGAGACTGTCAACGCCCTTCGCCAGCGTCGCGTGCGGGCCGTCATTTTTTTTCGGTACGGACGATGAACTCGGGGAGTTTTACCGGAGTGCACTGAAAACGACCTGGAGACCATGGGTGTTACTGCCCGGTGCCCTGGCCGGGACGTCGGTGCTTCAGGCACCACCGGATTTTCGTCAACGTCTGCTGATCGGTTATCCGACGCTTCCCCGCGACCGTGCGCCCGAGAAGATCGCCGAACTTGCGGTCCTCGCCGGTACGCAGTCGCCTGAGCATTCGGAGGTCGTCACCTATGTTATGGCCCGCTTATTCGAAGAAGGGCTGCGGCGTGCCGGCCGGCGCTTGGGAAGAGATAGCTTCATGTCCGCACTGAAAAACCTGAACGGCTACGATACCGGTTTGCTCCCGCCAATTTCATTTGGGGACCGTCGGTGGCTCGGGGTGGCCGGAGCATACGTCGTATCTCTTGACCCGGCATCGCCAACACAGGCGACGTGGGTCGAAGACGACAACTGATCATGCACGAGTTCCGGGAGAACGCTTTCATTAAGAAGCCTTGTTAAAACGCTTCCTCCCAAGACTTGGACAGAACCATGGCCGAGTGAATGATCCCGACCATGGAATAGGTCTGCGGGAAATTGCCCCACATTTCGCCGGTTTGCGGATCGGTGTCTTCGGACAAGAGCCCAAGATGGTTCCGGCAGTTGAGCATTTCCTCGAATATGGCGCGGGCGTCTTCCTTTCTGCCGATGGCCGCCAAAGCGCCGATCATCCAAAAGGTGCAGATATTGAAGGCGTTTTGCGGTGCGCCGAAGTCGTCCGGTTCCACATACCGCATCATGTGATTGCCGCGCCGCAATTCCTCTTCCACCGCCTCGACGGTACCGATGAAGCGGGGATCATTCGCAGCGAGGAACTGAAGGTCGTGGAGAAGCAAAAGGCTCGCATCGAGTTCGGAGCCGCCGAAGCTTCCGACGAAGGTATTGCGTCCGGAATCGTACGCCTGCTCCATGATTTCGGTCCGAATCCGCTCTGCCTGGGAGCGCCAATATTGAGCGCGGTCGTGCAGTTCCATGTGATCGGCGATGCGGGCCAAACGATCGCAGCCGGCCCAGCACATCACTGCCGAAAAGGTATGGATGCGGGCGAACCCGCGGAACTCCCAGAGACTCGCATCCGGTACGTTATACAGCCGGGTGCATTGGCGGCCGAGATTTTCCAGGCGTTCGAAAAGACGCTGATCTCCGGGATGCGCGAGGCGGCGGTCGAAGAAAGCCTGGGTGGCGGCCATGATCACGCTGCCGTAGATGTCGTTCTGGATGTGCTCATAGGCCTGATTCCCGACCCGTACCGGTCTGTGATTCCGATAGCCCCTGAGAGAGCTGATCCGGCATTCGATCAATTTTTTCTCCAGGGCGATGCCGTAGACCGGCTGAAGCAGGCTATCGTCGGCCTCGGCCGCGATATTCGAGATATAGTCCAGATATTCCTCCATGGTTCCGGTCGCGCCAAGCCGGTTTAGGGCGCTCACGACGAAATAGGCGTCGCGCAGCCAGCAATAGCGATAATCCCAATTGCGTTCCGTGCCGGCCGCTTCGGGGATGGATGTGGTCATGGCGGCAATGACGGCGCCGGTTTCCTCGAAACAGCACAGCTTGAGGGTGATGGCGGCGCGGATCACGGCCTTCTGCCATTCGAAAGGAATGGACAGCGATCGGGTCCATTCGCGCCAATACAGCAGGGTTTGCTCGTAGCTTTCGCGGGTTGCTTCGGCCACCGTATAACGCAGCGGTTCGTCGGGACCGAAGGTGATCGCCGAAGGTTCCTCCAGCAGAAAGGGCGTCTCGTCCAATATGTAGGAAACCGGCATGTCGGTGCTCATGCGGAAACACATACCGGGAGCGACGAACTGGATATAGTTGGACCCCTGGATGGTTTGCATGGGTTTGACGCCGTAGTCGTAGGTCGGCCGCACTCTGACGGAAATCCGCGGCGTGCCGTTGATCGGCTGAAGCCTTCTGATCAGCCGTTGCGAACGATGCATATGGCCGTACCGTCGGAAACGCGGGGCAAAGTCGGTAATTTGCACCGCAGCGCCGTGCTGATCGTAAAGCGTGGTTACCAGGATAGCGGTGTTGTGCTCGTAGTGCTGTTCGCTATGGGAGAAATCATCGATCACGATGTCGAAGAACCCTTCCTGCACCTCGTCCTCATCGCCGTTGATCAGGCTGCAAAAAATCGGATCGCCGTCGAAACGGGGCAAGCAGCACCAGACGACACGCCCCTTGCGGTCGATCAGTGCGCTGTACATGCAGTTGCCGATAATGCCGAGTTCGAGGTTGCTCATAGCGGTTCCCTATACGTTTTGATCGTTTCAAACATGCCCGTCGCGGGCGCCACATCACCGAAGGCGCTTCGACAGACTGTCGTTTCAATGGTTCCGCAAAAAATTTTCGCCGGTATCGGCGTCGAACAGTTGAATCTTCGTGGCGTCGAAAGTCAGCTCGATCCTATCGCCGCGTTTCAGCCGGAGGTCGGGAGGCACTCGGACAATCAGAACCAGTCCAGCTGGATGAGTTCCCGGCTCGACAACCGCCGATTTGTCCCTGGATGGCCGGAGTGACGGGGCCGGCTGAACATGAAGATAAAGATCCGCGCCCAGCCATTCGACCGAAATGATTTCAGCCGGAAAAACGGGGCCGGCTCTACGCGACGTTCCCGGCAAACAAAAATGTTCCGGACGGATGCCGGCGACGACGTAGCGGTTGCTCAGGCGCTCTAACGGAAAGGAAGGCGGCAGGGGGCAAGGCCCCATAGGCAGCAGCACGCCGGTATCGCCGATCTCGGCATTCAGGAAGTTCATCGACGGCGATCCGATGAAGCCCGCCACGAATTCGTTACGGGGCGTCTCGTACAGTTCCTTCGGCGTTCCGATCTGCTGGACTTCTCCGCTTCGCAATATCGCCACACGATCGCCCAGCACCATGGCTTCGGTTTGGTCGTGAGTGACGTAAACGGTCGTGATGCCCAGCCTTTCCTGGAGGGCCGCGATCTCGGTGCGCATTTGAACGCGCAGCCGAGCATCGAGATTCGATAGGGGCTCGTCCAACAAGAACACCTGGGGTCTTCGCACGATCGCTCGTCCCATGGCTACCCGCTGGCGCTGTCCTCCGGACAGGTCCGAAGGTTTGCGGTCGAGCAGCGGGTCCAGTTGGAGGATGGCCGCGACCTCGTCCACCCGCCGCTTGATTTCGTCCCGCGCCAGTTTGGCCAATTTGAGCGGAAACGAGATGTTCTCCCTGACCGTCATATGGGGGTAGAGCGCATAGCTTTGGAATACCATCGCCATGTTGCGGTCCTTGGGGTCGAGTTCATTGATCCTGTTGCCGTCGACCCGGATTTCGCCCTCGGTGATGTCTTCCAGACCGACGATCATGTTCAGCAGGGTCGACTTGCCGCAGCCTGACGGTCCAACGAGAATGAAAAACTCGCCGTCCTTGACGGTGAAATTTGCCTTTCTGACCGCCCAGGCCCCGCCGGCAAAGCGTTTGCTCACGTGATCGAAGACGATTTCGGCCATTTTTGCTACTCCCGGTCATCCTTTGACGGCACCGGCCGTAAGTCCGGCAATGATGCGGCGCTGGAACATCAGGACCAGTGCGATGATCGGTATCGTGACCACTACGGAAGCGGCGGCGATGGAACCGGTAGGCAGCTCGAATTGGGAACTTCCCGTAAAAAACGCGATGGCGACCGGCACGGTGCGGGCCCGATCCGTGGACGTGAGGGACGCGGCGAACAAAAAATCGTTCCACGCGAAAATGAAGACCAAGATGGCCGAAGCGACGATTCCCGGCGCCACCAGCGGCAAGATGACGAGCCGAAAGGCTTGCGACGGGGTGGCGCCGTCGACCCGTGCGGCTCGCTCCAGGTCCCACGGGATTTCGCGAAAAAAAGCGGTCAAGGTCCAAATGGCGAGCGGCAAGGTGAAGCTCAGATAGGGAAGGATCAAGCCCGGCCAGGTGTCGAAAAGACGCAGCGTGCGCCAGAGTTCGAACAAGGGACCGACCACGGATATCGGCGGAAACATGGCTACTGCGAGCGTGCCGTAAAAAATCCAGTGTTTGCCGCGAAAGTCGAGCCGAACGATGGCGTACGCCGCAAAGATGGCGATTATTATGGACAACCCGGTGGCGATCGAAGCGATGCCCACGGAGTTCAAGAGCGCCGCCGGAAATTGCGGGTCGTTAAAGACCGTTCGGTAGTGCTCGAGACTGAGCGTGTCCGGGAAAAAACGCGCATTGCCGAGTTCGCGCCCAGGCTTGAGCGACAGCGATATGATCCAAATCACGGGCAACAAGGCGTAAGTAACAACGAGGAGACTTCCCAAGGCACCGAGGAATCCGTCCATACCTGCGAATCGTATTCGCATGTCACCGTCCCGTGCGGAGCAAGGGCGTTCCGAAGCTCTTGGTGAAGAGCAGAGCGATCGCGAGCGTGCACAGAAAAATCAGCACCGATACCGCCGAACCCAAACCCAGGTTGAGACGGGCAATCAGCGTGTTGTATCCAATCACCGATACCGATTCGGTGCCATGCGCGCCGCGTGTCAGAACATAGACCGAATCGAAGATGCGAAAAGCATCCAAGGTCCGGAACAGCAGCGCCACCAAGATGGACGGTTTCATCAAGGGCAGGGTAATGAGACGGAAGCGCTGTAAGGCGGATGCTCCGTCGACCCGAGCCGCCCTGAGCACATCATCCGGAATGAGGCTCAAGCCGGCCAGCAGCAAAAGAGCCATGAACGGTGTGGTTTTCCAGATCTCGCTGAGTATGATGACGCCGAATGCCGACCAGCGTTCGTTGAGCCAGGCTTGATCGACGCCGAGCAGGCTGTTGACGAATCCGGTGGTCGGATCGAATGCGAACTTCCAGGCGAGAGCTGATACCACGGTGATGATGGCGTAAGGCACCAAAGCCGCCGAACGGACCGTTCGGCGTCCGAACACGGCTTTATGCATGAGCAGTGCGAGAGCGAAGCCGAGCACCAGTTCGAAAAAAACCGAAATGGTCGTGATCAGAAGCGTATTTCCAAGCGCCTGCCACCATACTTCCGAACTTAATACGCTGAAGTAGTTGCCGATGCCTATGAAATCGGGCGGAGCCGCGTGGCGTAGGTCGTAGCGGTAAAGCGAGAGCCGGACGGCATCGAGAATGGGATAGGCCGTAACCAAAGCCATCGCGGCTAGAGCCGGGGTGCAAAAAAGCCATCCTTTGACGTTCTGGGCACGCCTCATAGCAAGCCTTCCGAACGCAATGCTCGTTGCACGGCTTTCCGCAAGCGAGTCGTATCCCGGTCCGGCTCGATGTCGCGCATGGGATGAAGGGTGCGGCTGATGGCGAGGGACACGTCGGCGTAGAGCGGCGTTTGAGGACGTTCCACCGCATCGTTCAAGGCCGCTCGCAGCACATCCGCGAACGGCAGCCGGCGACGCACGGCCGGATCGTTATAAAGGGCGGACACGGTGGGTGGAAGTCCCCCGCGTTGTGCGGCGATCCGCTGATTATCCCTGCTTGCTAGGCATTCGGCCGCGTTGAAGGCGAGTTCGGGATAACGCGAGTAGGTGCTGACGGCGAGATCGATGCCTCCGACCGTCACCCGGCTGGGCCGGCCGGGCAGAACCGCGGGCCAGCGTGCCCAGCCCATGTTCGCCGCGACGTCGGGCGCGTTCTGCCGAGCGCTGGGCCAGACGAAGGTATAGTTGAGCATGAATGCCGAATTGCCGGTTTCGAAAGCCAGCCGCGCCTGGTCTTCGCGGCTGGTGGACAGCCCCGGATCGGCCGCGGGAGAAGTCGCCAACCGCTTCATCACCTGAAGAGCTTTACGGGTGGGTTCGGGCTCCAGGGAGACCTGCTGTCCCCCAGCATCCAGGACCGTGCCCCCGGCCGAGGCGAGCAGGGATACAAAAAGGACGGTCAGCCCCTCATAGCGTTCGCCCTGAACCTGAATCCGGCCATTCCTGCCCAACTTCTCGGCCGAATCGATCATCTCGTCCCAGGTATCCGGCGGTGTCGGGACACGGTCGGTTCGATACCAGAGCAATTGGACATTGGTCGTGAAAGGCGTCGCCCAGAACACATTCTTATAAGTAGCGGTTTGAACCGTTATCGGAAACCGACCGGCTGAAGCCCGGCGGGTCGATCTCATCGGCCATTCCCGTATCCAGCCCGCTTCGGCGAATTCGGCGGTCCAGATCACGTCCATCCCGATGATGTCGATAGATTCGTCGCCTGCAGCCAGGCGGCGCGTCAATTGCTCCCTTTGCTGATCGGCATCGGCCGGCAGAGAGACGACATCGATGCGATAGCGGTCTTTTGCGAATTCGGTGCAGCGCCGGGCGGCTTCTCGGAAGGCGCCGGAAGGTTCGTCGAACACATACCAGGTCAAATGAGGCGGTCCGACAGGTTCCGGATTGCGGCAGGACCACGCCGGCAAACCGAGGGACAGAAGAAACAGCAGGCGCAGTAGCGCGATCGAGCACCGCGACGAGATGCGGGCCGGCCACTTGTTGACTTGAAAAAACCGTCCCGCTCTCAGGCGGTAGACGCCCATCCGGAAGTCCATTCTCCTCGGAGTTCAAACGTGCTTGTGGCCCGAAGTGGAACATCGGCACAGGTTTCGTGTCAAGTGTGGCTGAGCATTGCAAATGATCGAGAAGATGGTGCCGTTTATTGGAAATACGCTTCCCGGCATAAACTCGGGTGTTTAGCGTCGAACGTATGGCCGACGATTAATTCTAAACTAATAAGAGGACAATACAGCGGAGTGGGCTCGAGTTCGGCCATCGCTAAGTATTGTGTATCGCTCGGCAAGCAGTGCGAAACAGTTTTGTTACATGCTCGATGAGGTTCTCTTTGGCATAAAGTTTTTCTTGGGTGTCTCGCAGCCGGGGAACCGAAATATGTTAGGCTACGTCTTAGCGGTAAGAGCCGCGAGCGCCGCATTTATTGCATAGTGCGGATGGATGAGAAAGCCACGTTCGCTATGATAGGGACAGTTAATACGCTCGTTGTCTCAACCAGCAAAATATCGAACGAGGCAGCTTGCGGTCCTCTCGCCGGAGACGTTAAGACCTTTTTGAGCATCTGCTGATTGCAGAGGAGACCTCGCATCTATGGGTATCTTCGATCACTATCAATCCCGCTATGAAAAAGCGCGCGAAGAAGAGTATTCGCTTCAGGAATATCTAGAAATTTGCCGTAAGGATCCGACGGCCTACGCCAGTCCAGCCGAGCGTATGCTGATCGCCATCGGCGAACCCGAACTGGTCGACACCCGGCTCGATCCGCGCCTTTCACGCATTTTCGCCAATAAAGTCATCAAGCGCTATCCGGCTTTTGCCGATTTTTACGGCATGGAGGAAACCATTGAGCAGATGGTGGCATTTTTCCGCCACGCCGCTCAGGGGCTGGAAGAGCGCAAACAGATTCTGTACTTGCTGGGCCCGGTCGGAGGCGGCAAGTCTTCGCTGGCCGAGAAGTTGAAGCACCTCATGGAGCAGGTGCCGTTTTACGCCATCAAGGGTTCGCCCATCAACGAATCGCCGCTGGGACTGTTCGACCCCGAAGAGGACGGTCCGATTCTCGAAAACGAATACGGTATCCCGCGCCGTTACTTCAATACGATCATGTCGCCTTGGGCGGTGAAACGCCTGCACGAGTACAACGGCGATATCACCAAATTCCGCGTCGTCAAGGTGCGCCCGTCCATGTTGGATCAGCGGGCGGTGTCGAAGACCGAACCGGGCGACGAAAACAACCAGGACATCTCGTCCCTGGTCGGCAAGGTCGACATCCGGAAGCTGGAGCGCTTCAGCCAGGACGATCCGGATGCCTACAGCTTCTCGGGCGGCCTTTGCCTCGGCAACCGAGGTATCATGGAATTCGTGGAGATGTTCAAGGCGCCGATCAAGGTGCTGCATCCTCTCCTGACGGCGACCCAGGAGGGCAATTACAAAGGTACCGAAGGGCTTTCGGCCATTCCGTTCGAGGGCATCATCATGGCCCATTCGAACGAGTCCGAGTGGTTGCAGTTCAAGAACAACAAGAACAACGAGGCGTTTCTGGACCGTGTCTATGTGGTCAAAGTGCCTTATTGCCTAAGGGTTTCAGAAGAGATCAAGATTTACGAGAAACTCTTGATCCACAGTTCGCTGTCCGATTCGCCCTGCGCACCCCACACACTGAAAATGCTGGCGCAGTTCGCGGTGCTGTCGAGGCTTAAAGAACCGGAGAACTCCAATGTTTACTCGAAAATGCGGGTTTACGACGGCGAGAACCTGAAGGACACCGATCCCAAGGCGAAATCCTATCAGGAATACCGGGACTTCGCGGGCGTGGACGAAGGGATGACCGGTCTTTCCACGCGCTTCGCGTTCAAGATCCTGTCGAAAGTGTTCAACTTCGACCATTCCGAAGTCGCGGCGAATCCCGTTCACTTGCTGTATACGCTGGAACAGCAGATCACGCAGGAGCAATTCCCGCCGGAGGTGCAGGAGCGTTATCTGCGCTTCATCAAGGAATTCCTGGTGCCGCGCTATGTGGATTTCATCGGCAAGGAAATCCAGACCGCTTACCTGGAATCGTATTCCGAGTACGGACAGAACATCTTCGACCGGTATGTTACGTACGCCGACTACTGGATACAGGATCAGGAATACCGCGATCCGGATACCGGCGAGAGTTTCGACCGCAGGGCGCTCAACGAGGAACTCGAAAAGATCGAAAAACCGGCAGGCATCAGCAATCCCAAGGATTTCCGCAATGAAGTGGTGAACTTCGTGCTGCGTGCCCGCGCCAAGAACGCCGGCAAGAATCCGGCCTGGACCAGCTATGAAAAGCTGCGTGCGGTCATCGAGAAGAAGATGTTCGCCAATACGGAAGAACTGCTGCCGGTGATCTCCTTCAACGCCAAGGCGTCGCTGGACGATCAGAAGAAACACGAGGAATTCGTGAACCGCATGGTTCACAAAGGGTACACGCCCAAGCAGGTGCGGCTGTTGTGCGAATGGTATCTCAGGGTGCGCAAGTCCTCTTAACCGAGCGATAGGTATTCAAGCCCATGAGTCAATTTATAGACCGCCGCTTAAACCCCAAGAACAAGAGCGCTGTCAATCGGCAGCGCTTTCTCCAACGCTTCCGCGGTCAGATTCGCAAGGCCGTTGCCGATGCCGTCGCGAAGCGGTCGGTAACGGACGTAGACCGTGGCGAAAAGATTCAGATTCCGACCAAGGATATTTCGGAACCGACGTTTCGGCATGGCCAAGGCGGGCGGCGGGAGGTCGTTCAACCCGGCAATAAGGAGTTTATAGCGGGCGACAAGGTACCCCGTCCGGAAGGCGAGGAGGGCGGTTCGGGCAACCGTGCCAGCGATACCGGCGAGGGCATGGACGAATTCGTTTTCGAATTGTCGCGCGAAGAGTTTTTGGAATTCATCTTCGAAGATCTCGAGCTGCCGAACATGGTGAAGCGGCAACTGGCGAGAGAAGCCACTTTCAAGAGTCAGCACGCGGGTTTTACCAGCGACGGATCGCCCTCGAACCTGCACGTCATCCGCTCGATGCGGGAGGCTTTGGCGCGCCGCACGGCCTTGCGCGCGCCATCAGCGGACCGGAAGCGGGAGCTGGAAGTCGAACTCGCGGCTTTGCTAACTGGCGGTGAGCCTGACGAGGAGCGTATCGCCGCATTGAGCGAGGAGATCGCCCTGCTGGAGCGCAGGATTCGGGCAGTGCCGTTCCTCGACACCATCGATCTCCGTTACCGAAACCGCATTCAAGTTCCGAAGCCCAGCACCCAGGCCGTGATGTTTTGCCTCATGGACGTCTCCGGTTCCATGGACGAGGTGAAAAAGAATCTTGCGAAACGTTTTTTCTTGTTGCTTTACTTGTTTCTTACGCGAAATTACGAAAAGACGGACGTGGTCTTCATTCGCCATCATACGGTGGCGCTGGAGGTGGATGAACAGGATTTCTTCTATTCGCGGGAAACCGGCGGGACCGTTGTGTCGAGCGCGCTCGAGCTGATGAAGGACATCATCCGCGACCGCTACCCCTCGGGCGACTGGAACATCTACGGCGCCCAGGCGTCGGACGGCGACAACTGGCCCGAGGACTCGACGAATTGTTCGCGCTTGCTGATCGAAGACATCATGGCGAGCGTGCAGTATTACGCCTATATCGAGATCAACAACCACGAGCCCCACAGCCTGTGGATGGAATACGAAAAAGTGGCGGAATACTGGCCCAACTTTGCCATGCAGCCGATTTATAGCGCGGCGGACATTTATCCGGTCTTTAGAGAACTCTTCAAGAAGCAGCAGGCATGAGCCGCAAACCCCTTTCAGAAGGCTCCGAATGGACTTTCGAACTCCTTCAGAGCTATGACACCGAGATCGCCCGAATCGCGGCTGGTTTCGGCCTGGACACTTATCCCAACCAAATCGAGATCATCACCTCGGAACAGATGATGGACTGCTATTCGAGCACGGGCATGCCGGTGTTCTACCCGCATTGGTCCTTCGGCAAGCAGTTTCTGACCGTCGAGAAAAGCTATCGGCGCGGATACATGGGGCTGGCCTACGAGCTGGTCATCAATTCCAACCCGTGTATCGCCTATCTCATGGAGGAGAACAGCATGACCATGCAGGCGCTGGTCATCGCGCATGCCTGTTATGGCCATAACTCCTTCTTCAAAAACAATTATTTGTTCAAGACCTGGACCAATGCCGACGCCATCATCGATTACCTGGTGTTCGCCCGGAACTACATCGCGGAATGCGAAGAACGTTACGGCGTCTCGGCCGTAGAGGAGCTGCTGGATTCCTGTCATGCCTTGATGAACTACGGCGTGGACCGTTACCGCCGGCCGCCGGCGCTTTCGATAACCGAGGAGAAGCATAGGCAGAAAGAGCGGGAGGAATATCTTCAGTCGCAGATTAACGATTTATGGCTGCGCACCGTTCCAAAGAAGGAAAGATACTTCCAGGAGCAAGCCCATCAGTTTCCGGCCGAACCCGAGGAAAATCTCCTTTATTTCTTCGAGAAGAACGCGCCGCTGCTGGAGTCTTGGCAGCGGGAAATCATTCGAATCGTCCGCAAGATCGCGCAATATCTCTATCCCCAGCGTCAAACCAAGGTAATGAACGAGGGTTGGGCGACCTTCTGGCACTACACCCTTCTGAACAGGCTCTATGACGAAGGCTTGGTGACCGACGGATTCATGCTGGAATTCCTGCAATCGCATACCAACGTCATCAGCCAGCCGCCGTATTACAGCAATCACTTTTCGGGACTCAATCCTTATGCCTTGGGATTCGCCATGATGAGCGACATTCGGCGGATCTGCGAACATCCCGCCGACGAAGATCGGAAATGGTTCCCCGATCTTGTGGATACCGATTGGACCAAGACGCTGGACTTCGCCATGCGCAATTTCAAGGACGAGAGTTTCATCGCCCAATACCTCTCGCCCAAGGTCATTCGGGATTTCAAGCTGTTCAGCGTGCTGGACGACGATTTGAACGACGAACTGGAAATCACCCACATTCACGACGAGGACGGCTATCGAGCCGTTCGCCACGTGCTTTCGGATCAGTACAACCTCGGCAACCTGGAGCCCAGCATTCAGGTCTACCGGGTGGACACCCGAGGAGACCGGTCGTTGACCCTGCGGCATTATCAGCATCATCGCCGCCCCTTGGGAGAGAGCACCAACGAGATGCTGCGGCATGTGCGCCGGCTGTGGGGATTCAAGGCGAGACTCGAAACGGTGGACGAGAACGGACGGATCCAGAAATCGTACGAATGCGACTGACCAGGAGGCGTCCGCGGCCGGACGGGCGGGGAAGGTAATGGTCGATAGAGATGTTCTCGAATCATCGACCTGACGGCTCGGCGGAGCTGCGGACACGCGATTGGATGCCGTTACGGCGTCGGACAGGGCTTGAAAGAACACCCCGTGCAAAGATGTGACCGCCAAGACCCATCTCGATGATCTCCACCTGCTCATAAAGCTCCTTCCACCGGAGCTCCAGAAATCCCTAGCGCTGCAAGGCCAGGGGGAATTGCTCGAAATCATCTTGGACTTAGGGCGCCTGCCCCAGGCACGCTATCCCCACGCCGCCCTGAACTTATCGAATCAACCGGTTACCCGCGAAGACCTTGATGCCGTAATCGGCGCCTTGGGTGAATTCGGCGCGGACAACCGCGCCGGCATCGAGGGGACTTTGCACCGCATTTCCGCCATTCGCAACCGGCGGGGCGAGATCATCGGTTTGACCTTGCGCGTGGGGCGCGCGGTATTCGGAACCATCGATCTGATACGTGATCTCGTCGAGAGCGGCAAGAGCCTCGTATTGCTCGGCCGGCCCGGCGTCGGAAAGACGACCAAATTGAGAGAGGTGGCGCGCGTACTGGCCGACGATTTCGGCAAGCGCGTCGTCGTGATCGATACATCCAATGAGATTGCCGGCGACGGCGATGTCCCGCACCCGGCCATCGGCAGCGCCCGGCGAATGATGGTCGCGCATCCGGATCGACAACATGCAGTGATGATCGAGGCGGTGGAAAACCATATGCCCGAAGCGATCATCGTCGACGAAATCGGCACAGCCACGGAGGCAATGGCCGCGCGCACCATCGCCGAGCGTGGCGTTCAGCTGATCGGCACGGCTCACGGCAACACGCTGGAGAATTTAGTTCTGAATCCCACGCTGTGCGATCTGGTCGGCGGCGTGCAAACGGTGACTCTCAGCGACGAAGAGGCCCGGCTTCGGGGCACGCAAAAAACCGTAAGCGAGCGGAAGGCTCCGCCCACCTTCGATATCGTCGTAGAGATTACCGCCAGGGACGAGGTGGTCGTGCACCTGGACACCGCGCAGGCGGTCGATGCCATCCTGAGCGGCACACAGCCCAAAGGCATACGCCGCCAAGGCCCGGTTGCCGTTCAGTCGCCGGTGACGGCGAGCGAACCCGAGTCGGCCGTGGAAATCGCGAGAGAGGTCTTATTCGTCCGCTCCGACCGGCAGCGTCCGGTTCGCATCTATGCTTATGCGCTCAGCCGGGACTCGGTGGAACGCGTGATCCGCGACCTCCACTTGGAGGCCCGCACGGTGAGATATCCGGACCAGGCCGATCTTGTCGTGACGCTGCGCGCGCGGGAAGACGATGCAAGCCTGAAACGCATCGTTCAAGGCGGTCAATTGCCGGTGCATGCCGTCAAGAAGAACACGACCGCTCAGATTCGGCAGCTCCTGCGCAGTCTGTTTCACATCGTTCCCGGCGACAAACAGGACGAGGTCGGGGAAATGGTGCGCGAGACCGAGCGTGCCGTGCAGCAGGTCAAGGCCGAAGGCGTCATGGCGGAACTCTCGCCGCGTTCGGCCGCCTTGCGCCAGATGCAACATCGCATCGTTACCCGCCACGGCTTGGTCGCCGAAAGCATTGGCTGTGAACCACACCGGCATTTGGTGATCTATCCCATGTAATTCCCCCGGTAAAATCAGCTTATGGCCGCCCGTTTGGCGATTATCGTTAGCACTTCTGCGGGTAGTGACGAAAAAAAGGGACTGGAAAAGCGGCTCGAAGAGTTCTTCGTCTCACGCAACCGGGATGCCCGGATATGGGTTGCGAACAGCGGCGATGAAGTTCCGGACCTCGCGCGGCGAGCCCTGGCCGAGAACGCCGATCTGATAGCGGCAGGCGGCGGAGACGGCACCATCAATGCGGTTGCCTCGGTGCTCGCCGAAACCGGCAAGATACTGGGCGTACTGCCGCTCGGCACGCTCAACCACTTCGCCAAGGATCTCGGGATTCCCCTGGATTTGGAGCAAGCCGCGCAAATTCTTGTCGACGGCACGCCCGCCCGGATCGATGTCGGAGAGGTCAACGGCAGGATTTTCGTCAACAATTCCAGCCTGGGGCTGTATCCCAGCATCGTACACGGTCGGGAGACCCTGCAGGACCGCCTGGAATACGGCAAATGGCCGGCGTTTCTCTGGGCATCTCTGTCCGTCTTGCGCCGGTATGCCATTCTGGAAGCCCGATTGCGTGTCGACGACCGGGAACTCGTGCGGCACACGCCTTTCATTTTCGTCGGGAACAATCGGTACCAGGTCGAAGGATTCAATATCGGAGCGCGAACCACCCTCGATTCGGGCTGGCTGTGGCTGTATACCACTCGAGAAATCGGCCGGCTCGGCCTTTTGCGATTCGGGCTCCGCGCGCTCTTGCGGAGTTTGCGTAAAGACAAGGACTTCGACATGATGCGGACCAAGGAGATCGTTATCGAGGCTAGGCACAGCAGCCGCCTTCGGGTCGCTACCGACGGCGAGGTGATCGTCATGCAGACTCCGCTGCATTATCGAATTCGGCCGGGCGCTCTACGGGTGATAGTGCCGAACACGAAGGTCGAGTCTCGCGGAAGCGCCATTGCGAGCTAGGTCCGGCTGCCGATCGGTCGGCGAGGCGTAACGCGGCGCATGCGAACCATCGTCCATCTTTCGGATCTGCACTT
This sequence comes from Methylocaldum sp., assembly GCF_039794385.1. Classification (NCBI taxonomy): domain Bacteria; kingdom Pseudomonadati; phylum Pseudomonadota; class Gammaproteobacteria; order Methylococcales; family Methylococcaceae; genus Methylocaldum; species Methylocaldum sp. The sequence continues at coordinate 17,287 of NZ_JBDIVO010000053.1, forward strand.
CGGCCGCGTCGACAGCTCCTTGGTCGATCCGCTGATCCAATCGGTTCGGGAGATAGGGCCCGATCTGGTCGCGATCTCTGGCGATCTGACCCAACGCGCACGAACCGCTCAATTTCTCGAAGCCCGGCGCTTTCTCGATGCGCTGCCGAAGCCGCAAATCGTGGTGCCCGGCAATCATGACGTACCCCTCTATAATCCGCTGGCCCGTTTTTTCCGGCCGCTGGTCAAATACCGGCGCTATATCGGTGAAAACATCGAGCCCTTCTATGCCGATGAGCAGATCGCCGTGGTCGGCGTCAATACGGCGCGCTCGCTGACCATCAAGAACGGGCGGGTCAATCGAAGGCAGCTGGACCGCATTCGGGAACGCTTGTGTGATTACCCCGGTGCGGTCATCAAGATCGTGGTGACCCATCACCCTTTCGACCTGCCCGAGGGCTTCCGTGAGGGCGATCTTGTCGGCCGGGCGCGGATGGCCATGGAAGCGCTGGCGAGCTGCGGAGTCGATATGTTCTTAGCCGGGCATCTCCATGTCAGCCATTCGGGGCACACGGGAGAACGGTATCGCATCGCCGGTTACAAGGCGCTCGTGATCAGCGCCGGAACCGCGCTTTCGGTCCGCACGCGAAAGGAAAAAAACGCGTTTAACGTGCTCCGGATCGAGCATCCGAAGGTTGTCCTGGAGCGTTGCACATGGGAATCCGAAAATGCGCGTTTCGTTCCCTCTGCCGCGGAGTATTTCGAGCGCCGCGCGGATGGTTGGATGCGTATGAAGGATGATGCCGCCGGGCCGTGCCGGCGCTCCTGACACTGGATCGAGTTTGAGACGATGTTGCGTCGGCCGTTGAATGTGAGTCGGCCACGGCTTACGGTAGCGGTTATTGCATCACGCGGATATCGTTCTTGACGGATCGAACGCCGGCGACGTCTCTCGCGATCGCTTCGGCGCGCTGCTTTTCCGAGGCCGTGTTGACGAAGCCGCTGAGTTGCACGGTACCTTTGAACGTTTCGACCTGGATGTCCAGCCCTTTGACCACTTCATCGCGCAGCAGAGCCGATTTGACCTTGGTGGTAACGGCCGTGTCATCGAGATATTCGCCGGTGCTCTCGCGGGTCTTCGAACCGGCGCACCCGACGACCATTGCGGCTGCGGCCAGGGCGAGAAACTGTCTTCTTTTCATCACGCTGTTCACTCCTTCGATGAACGGCCAAGGATTTCAGGCAGCTATGTCAGAAAGGGATTTCCGACCTTGGATGGCGCCGGACGCAACATCGAAAACGAGGATACGTTTTTGACGGAACGGCAGGGCGCCTGGCGACTTTGCCGGCCGTGAAGCTGGATGAGCAAGTGTGTGAACGACGGGAGAAAGAAAAATGGAACTTCCGTGTTCCCAAAAATACATCCCAGCCAAATTCGGATCAGTCCAGTTACATGCGGAGCATTCCATTTCCGTGTCGAGCATCCTGGCCCGAGGATAGGGAGCGTCCAGAATCTGTTGAAACACTCCAACTCCCTTCGCAACATCCTGGTTGCGTTTGGGAACGTCCTGTTCTTGGCGACATCCTTAAGTCCATTCGCCGTAATCCCGTCCTGCGGGAGCATCCATGTTCCGGACCCGAGATCAGCTCAGGTGGATGTATTTAAGCTCACCACCCCCAAATTAAACATACGTACATTTCCGTACCTTTTGAAAGGACTTGGGAGCAGTTAACCGAATCAGCGGAACGGAAGATCAGCTGGCTCGAAGATCGGGAATCAACGTATGCGAGTCTTGTGGAAAATCAAATCTCGCAAACCGACTCGGCAGAAAGATCGGGTAATATCGTCTGTCTAAACTAGGCTATGGCTTCGCTGCGTAGCGACATTCTTTTAAGCATGGGTTGGACATATTTACTTGTTGCGGGGATATTCGAGATCGTCTGGGCGGTGGGATTGAAATTCACCGAGGGCTTTACGCGTTGGTGGCCGAGTTTAGGCGTAGGCGCCGCCATGATAATCAGTCTGGTGTTCTTGTCCCTGGCGCTGAGGACGATACCGTTAGGCACCGGTTACGCCGTTTGGACTGGAATAGGCGCCGCCGGGACCGCGATTATCGGCATCATACTGTTCAACGAATCCACGGACCTGGTCCGGATCGTCTGCATTCTGCTAATCGTCTTGGGCGTCGTAGGCTTGAAGCTGCTCTACACGGAAAACTGATGCCCGGCTTTGCTTCCGGGAGCGGACGATCGATTCGAGCATTTTCATGCCTACTGTACGGGCACTCGCGCGTAGGTCGGGAATCCCTCCCAATCGCAAACGGTCGCTTTAGTCGCGACCCTTCCAATCGCAAACGGCGTCTTCGGGAGCGCCGAAGCCGCCCTTCCCGACGGTGCCGTTGGGGTAACGGGTTCGTCGGCAAAGGATTGCCGACCTACGAATGCTTGAATCAATTTACCGTCGCCGAAGGCGCCAATGACGCCCGCCGAGCCGGTTTTGCCGTACGAGCGAGATGAAAACGCTC
>NZ_JBDIVO010000054.1:0-19725 GCF_039794385.1 Methylocaldum sp.
TATTGGAAGAAAACGACATTCGCGAATTGCTCACCGACATTGCCAACCTGGAGGACTATATGCCCACTTTTATAGACCGTTACATCGAACAAGGTCGGCAGCAAGGATTGTTTATTGGAAGACAGGAGGGAAGACAAGAAGGCAGACAGGAAGGAAGAGAGGAAGGACGACAGGAAGGACAGGCCGAATTGTTGCTTCGCCTGATGACCCGCAAATTCGGCCCACTCGGCAAGAAGCATCGTCGGCTTATCGAGCAGGCCGACGGCGATACCCTGCTGCGCTGGTCGGAACAGGTGTTGTTCGCAGCGACGCCGGACGAAGCCTTGCGTTGAGCGCTCATATTTTGCTCCGCATCTTTCGGGAAGTTCCGATCAGGTTCTTCGACGGGTTCAGGACGGACGGTAAGCCGTTGATGCCCTTCGTGGTGAGCTTGTCGAACCATGACTGGCATTATCGGCTACTCGACCATTGACTGCCCTGACGCTGGCAACCCCAAACCTCAGAACCGTCGCTTCACACCGAATCCCGTAACCCTCCATGACCATAGACATTGATCAGTTCACCGAGGCCGAACTCATCGACCTCAACCGCCGGATCGTCGAGCGCCTGCGCTTTCTCCAGCAGATGCGGGCGCACGCCACCATGCTGAAGTTCTCGATCGGCGCCCGCGTCTGCTTCGATACCGACGACTTTCGCCGTATTACGGGAACGCTGGTACGCTACAATAAGAAAAGCGTAACCGTGGTGACCGACGATGGCTATCGTTGGACTGTCTCGCCCGGCTTTCTCCATCCGGTGGAACCCCGCGATATTACGCCCACCGTCGACGGATTAACCTGCAGCATTCACCCTCGAAAGTAAGACTTCATCCTCGGAGATACCCCTGCCCAGTCGTTGCGACTTGGCAGAACGCGTGCATCAGAAAGCGACCCGCAAATATCTGACAGAGGACATTTGAAATGGATAAAGAAAGCAAACTCGAAGAAGAAATTCTGGCTTCCTTCGAAAGGGAAGAGTGGCGATCCGTGCCCAATCTCAAGGATGAAATCGCGTGCTATGCATCGATAGCCTCCGCTTCGCTTGCCAAGGACAAGCGTGTCAATATACGTATCTCATCCCGTGACCTTGAAGATGTTCAAGCTAATGCCGCGGAAGAGGGAATCCCTATCAGACACTGATGGCCAGCATTTTTCACAAGTCCGTCACTGGACACCTTGTTGATACGCCGCCGAGTCCAACGCCTCACCCAACCCGGACCGCCCGCAAACCGGCAGCCGATTAGCTGTGGGCGGTTTTATTCCAACGCTATTTTGTTAACGAGGTTATCGGTTTTACTTCTTCCGACCCCAAACAAACCGGCCTTTGACGGTATGCTCACCCGGAGCGAGGCGGATTCCGGGGGTATTATCGGCGGTTGCGACAACGGCCGGCTTTCCATCCACCTCCACCTGCTGCGGCCAGTGTTCCGCATCGCCCGGAAGCGGCAGCCAACTCTCCGCAAAAACGCGAGTATTCAAAGTGAAACGGCCGGCGCGATCATCCAACACCAGCTCGAGACTCGTCGGCCAAACGCAGCGCCGGTCCTCTGGATTACCCTGTACTTCTGGACAAGCCCGATTTTTGTGGCCGTGCAAGACCCAGCCGGTCCAAGGCTTGAGAGGATCGGGAACCGATTCCGGCTTTAGCGGATCAGCCAGGGCGATGACCGTGAACAGCAGAACAGGAAAGACCAGCAGCGCCAACCGATGAAACATCAGGGATCTCCACCTGAGTTAGTAGGAAGGCAGGGCAGAGGTTCGCGTTTCAGATTTGTAACGGTAGTGTAACGCCGGAAATAGGGCTATTGCCGAAGGAGAGCAAATCCCTGTTAGGTCCGTAGAAACCGCGTTGTGTAACTTGCCAAGGTTTCAATTTCTAACGGCGTAATTGGGGAATGGTATGCATCTTCTGCTCGGCTGTTTATCGGTCCATAAAACACCTGGCATTTCGCTAAATTTGCACCCTAAGAGTTACCCACTTTGGGGCACTTTATCGTATAAGTTTGGCATCCGAGTTGAAAAACGGACCGCTGAGACAGTACGCTACGGAGTGGGCGGGCAAGTGCAGGGACGAATTGTAACCGAAGGTACCGGCCGGCTCCTCTTGGGGAGATTGAAGTATTGTTTATAATTGGCGTTTTCGCTTAGCCCGAGGATGTGCATTGGGTTGCTGAAAGCTCCCGCCTCCTTGCTCAGATAGACGGAGATGGGGCTAGCGAGGCTGGCGAAGATGGGGGTGAAAACGATATCATTCGCTCCGACCAGAAATATGGACGGGCCATGAGAAGAAGTAACCGTTTAATTTTATTAACTTTTCGCTGTTTGGATGCAAAATGAGCCAAAGAAGAAACCTTGTGATCGGAAATCACCTGATTAACGATGATAGCGATTGTTATGTCATCGCCGAGATTGGTCACAATCATCAAGGCAGCTTGGAAACATGCAAAGAACTCTTTCTTGCGGCGAAGAATGCGGGTGTAAATGCGGTAAAACTCCAGAAGCGTGATAACAAAACGCTTTTCACCAAGGAGGCATATAACAGAGATTACGATAACCCGAACAGTTTCGGTGCCACGTACGGCGAGCACCGCGAATTCCTCGAATTCGGCTGGCATGAATACGTGGAGCTGCAGAAATACGCCAACGAACTTGGCTTGGACTTCTTCTCGACCGCCTTCGATATTCCCAGCGCTGACTTTTTGGAAAAATTGGACGTTCCCGCATACAAGTTCGCGTCAGGGGATATCAGGACCATACCGCTACTCAAACATGTTGCCAGCTTCGGCAAGCCGATGATTTTGAGTACCGGCGGCGCCACGCTGGATGATATTCGGCGGGCATATGACGCCGTAATGCCCCTCAATAGCCAGCTATGCATCATGCAATGCACCGGCGGTTATCCACCGGAATGGAACGAGCTTAATTTGAGGGTAATCGACACTTTGCGCAGAGAATTTCCCGATATCGTAATCGGCTTCTCGAGCCATGATAGCGGTATTGCCATGGCTGTAGCCGGCTATATGCTCGGGGCGAGAATTATCGAAAAGCATTTTACCCTCAACCGTGCCATGAAAGGCACAGACCATGCGTTCTCTCTCGAACCCGTCGGCATGACCAAGATGGTCCGAGACCTGCGCCGTCTCAAGCTTGCCCTAGGGGATGGCAAGAAGATCATGTATTCCAGCGAAAAGGCACCCATCACAAAAATGGGCAAAAGCCTGGTGGCAAAGCGGAATTTACCGAAAGGGCATGTTCTTACCGATGATGACATCGCGATGAAATCGCCGGGAGGCGGTTTGCCTCCCTACGAGTGGGACAACGTAGTGGGCATGACGCTGACACATCCCGCACTGGAAGATGAGTTCTTAGATCCCGCCAAGTTGGCTGCCCGAAAGACCGCTTGATGGGCACTCCTCCGGTTTATACGCAGGCGCAGGGCTTAGGGCGTCTGGGCGAATTGTCGGCTTCCATCCGCCTGGTGGTATTTGATTTCGACGGCGTCTTTACCGACAACGGTGTCTATGTTACCCATGATGGTATAGAGTCGGTACGCTGCTGGCGCAGCGACGGTGTCGGCTTGACCCGCCTACGCAGCATCGGCGTGCAGTTGCTGATTCTTTCTACCGAAGTCAACCCGGTAGTCACCGTGCGCGCCAATAAGCTCAAGATGGCTTGCAGGCAAGGGATCGAAGATAAGGCAGCTATCATTCTGGAAGCCTGTCTGGAACACGACATCAATCCAGCCCAAGCGGCCTTTGTCGGTAACGACATCAACGATATCCCGGCTTTCAAGATAGTGGGGTTACCGATTGCAGTTGCCGACGCCTACCCGGAAGTCTTTCCCCATGTGCTTTATCGGACAGTGAGGGCCGGCGGCTACGGTGCCGTTCGGGAGGTCTGTGACATTATTTTTCATGCCAAACAAGGCTCTTTAGATAAATTGGAAACCTATGTCCCCTGACCAACTTTTCGATGTCAGCCGTGAGATCGTCCTGATCACCGGCGTTTCCGGGCAGCTCGGTAGCGAATACGCCAGTGCGTTCCTGCAGCGCGGTGCACGTGTGGCCGGTCTGGACGTTCGACCGTCAGCCTTTAGCGAGATGTTGGCTCGCGACTACTCTGAACGCTTCCGGTTTTTGGCAGCCGATGTAGCGGATAGAGGCTTGCTGGAAAATGCCCTGGCCGAAATAGATCGGCAGTTTGGAACGCCGACGGTACTGGTCAATAACGCTGCTATCGATTCACCGCCATCCGCACCGCTGGAAGAAAATGGCCCATTTGAAGATTATCCCGAGGCATCGTGGGATAAAGTGATAGACGTCAATCTCAAGGGTGTGCACCTTTGCTGCCAGATTTTCGGTGGTGCCATGGCTAGGGCTGGCAAGGGTTCCATCATCAATATTGCATCGATCTACGGCGTGGTTTCGCCTGATCAGAATCTCTATGAATACCGCCGTCAGCGGGGCGAGACTTTCTACAAGCCCATTGCTTATTCGGCGTCGAAATCCGGTATTCTCAACATGACACGTTATCTTGCCGTTTACTGGGCAAAAAAGAATGTGCGAGTGAATACCTTGACGATAGCCGGCGTCTTCAATAACCAAGAACAAGCTTTTCTCGATGCCTACTGTGGGCGCATTCCCGTCGGGCACATGGCCAAGGTCAGCGATTACAACGGTGCGGTTCTTTTCCTTGCAAGTTCCGCATCGAGATACATGACAGGCGCCAATCTTGTGGTTGATGGTGGCTGGACAGCAATTTGAATATGCCGGACAGTACCATGCGCATATCGAACTGGATTAACGGGAAGGAATGTCCGCCGCAAGATGACTGCTGGCTGGATAAGTTCAATCCGCATAGCGGGGAAATTCTTAGCCAGGTGGCCGATTCAACGGCGGAAGACACCCGTCGCGCCGTCTCGGTTGCCGAAGCCGCTTTTGCAGCATGGTCGGATCTGACTCCGGTCAGGCGTGGCCAGATTTTGATGGACATCGTTGCGGCGATGAAAGGCAGGGCCGAGGAACTTGCGGATTGCATCGCGATTGAAACCGGTAAGCCGCCGCAGGACGCAAAAGGCGAGGTCGGTGCAGCCATACTCCAGGCTGAATATTTCGCGGGTGAGGGCATGCGGCTCTATGCACGCTCTCTGACTTCCGGAACACCGGGCAAATACAGCCACACTGTGCGTCAGCCGCGTGGTATTGCAGGGCTTATTGTCCCGGCTAATACGCCTATCGCCAATATCGCCTGGAAGACATTTCCGGCACTCATCTGCGGCAACACCGTGGTGCTCAAGGCGTCGGAAGACGCTCCGCGCATCGCGCTGCTTTTCGCTCAACTCGCCAAACAGGCCGGGCTGCCCGATGGCGTTTTCAATGTAATCCAAGGCCTCGGCCAATCCGCCGGTGCTACATTGGTCACCGACGAGCGGGTTTCGGTAATCAGTTTCACCGGATCTACCGTCGTGGGCCGCTGGATTGCCGAAGTGGCCGGCAGGCGCTTAGCCAGAGTTTCCCTGGAATTGGGTGGTAAAAACCCTTTTGTGGTATGCGACGATGCCGATATCGAACAAGCCGTGCATTGGGCCGCGCTTTCGGCATTCAGCAATGCCGGGCAACGCTGCGCGGCCGGCAGCCGCATCATCGTATTTAAAGAAGTTTACGAAGATTTTCGCGACAAACTGGTTGCCAAGGCGCAAAACCTGAAATTGGGGGTAGCTGCCGGCTGCGACCTCGGCCCGGTCGTCAGCAAGCGCCAGCAGCAATCCATTCTTGCCGTGATCGAGAACTCCAATCGGGAGGGCGGAACTACGTTATGCGGTGGTGCTGCGCCATCAACTGCGGAACTTTCGAACGGCTATTATATTCAACCCACCCTCGTCGAAGGGTTGAATGCGCATGCCGAATTGAGCCGCAAGGAAGTTTTCGGGCCGGTGGCGACGCTTCATGTCGTTGAAACCCTGCCTGAAGCGCTCGCTCTTGCCAATGCAACCGAATATGGCCTGACTGCCGCGATTCACACTCGCAACGTGGATCGCGCCATGTGGTTTGCCCAGCGTGTTCGGGCCGGGGTAGCCAATATCAACCTCGGGACCTATGGGAGTGAGCCGCATATGCCGTTCGGCGGATTCGGGGCATCAGGCAATGGGACCCGAGAGCCGGGCGTGGAGGCGCTGGATGTTTATTCCGAACTCAAGAACATCTCCTTTCTGATTCGGCCCAATCAGATCTGAACATCATGAAACCTCGTGCCGTCGCTTTTGTCCCCGCTCGTTCGGGTTCCAAACGGGTGCCTGACAAGAATATCAGGCCGCTGGGTGGGCATCCCATGTTGGCCTATACCGTTCGCGCTGCAATCGACAGTGGCGTATTCGACTCGGTGATTTGTGCCACCGACAGCGAAGGCTATGCAGAAATTGCGCGCCACTATGGTGCCGAGGTGCCGTTCCTTCGCCCGTCTGAAATCTCAGGCGACAAGTCTCCCGATATCGAGTGGGTGGTCTGGATGTTGAAAAAGCTGAAGGAGTGCGGCAGGGCGTTCGAGATTTTCAGCATTCTGCGTCCCACCAGCCCGTTTCGGCTGCCGGAGACCATTCGCCGGGCCTGGGCCATGTTTATCGAGGATACTGGCGCGGACTCCCTCCGGGCCATAGAAAAATGCAAGCAGCATCCGGGCAAGATGTGGGTGATTCGGGGCAAGCGAATGCTCCCGCTGATGCCTTTCAGCAATGGAGCTACCCCATGGCATAGCAGCCAGTACGCCGCCCTGCCGGAAATCTATGCGCAGGATGCCAGCCTTGAGATCGCATGGTCACGGGTAGCGCTGGGGCAGGGCAGCATTGCCGGGGAAGCCATTATTCCCTTTGTCAGTCAGGGTTTGGAGGGCTTTGACATTAACGACCCTGAAGACTGGTGGTTGGCCGAGCGCCTGCTGGCGATACGAGAGGCTACATTACCGATAATCGACATTCCTCCTTACAACATCAACAAGTGATCCGGAGCCAGCATCGTGGGTGATCAAGTCGGGCAAGCCGTGGACGGCACCCTTTATTACATTCCTTATACCGAATTCGTGCGTGTACGTGCCCTGCGAGGAGCACCTGAACAACGCGTGGCCATTTTTGCCGACATGTGCCGGCTGAATGCTCTCTATATGATCGCCCGTGCCGGTTCCGGTCACATCGGCAGCAGTTTCAGCAGTCTGGATATCATCAGTTGGCTACTGCTCGAGGAAATACAGCCAGCCGAAACTCCAGAGTCATCCGGGGATGTATTCTTCAGTTCCAAAGGGCATGATGCTCCGGGTTACTACTCTGCCCTCATCGGCATGGGACGATTGGACTTCGAACTTGTCCACAAATTGCGCCGAATTGATGGGCTTCCCGGTCATCCGGACGTTGCTACGCCGGGTATTGTCACCAACACCGGCTCGCTCGGAATGGGTATCTCTAAGGCCAAGGGAATGGTGTTTGCGAATCGTCACGCCAAGCGGCAGGGGCGGGTATTCGTCATGACCGGCGATGGGGAATTGCAGGAAGGCCAGTTTTGGGAATCGCTGATTTCTGCGGCTAATAACGGGCTGCATGAAATCACCGCCATTATCGATCACAACAAACTGCAATCGGATACCTTCGTCAAAAATGTCTCCGACTTGGGCGACCTGGAAGCAAAACTGCGGGTCTTCGGCTGGCGTGTCGAACGCTGCAATGGTCACGATATCCGCGCCTTTGCCGAAACGCTTGCATCATTGCAAGATGAACCACGCCCGAAGATCATCATCGCCGATACCATCAAGGGTCGGGGTGTATCTTTCATGGAGCACACCTCACTGGATTCCGACGTGGCCATGTATCGCTTTCACAGCGGTGCCCCGGATGCTGGTTCCTACCGCCTCGCTGCAGAGGAAATTATGGACCGGTTGCAGTGGCGCTTAAGCGAGATTGGCGCGTCGCCACTAAAGGTCGAAAGCATCAAACGCGAAGCCGCTGATCCGCCGCCGGCTACGGCACAACGGCTGATCCCTGCTTACGCTCGCGCCTTGCTGGAGCAGGCCGAAAAGCATCGAAACCTCGTCGCATTGGACGCCGACCTGATTCTCGATACCGGCCTTATCCCTTTCCGCGAAAAATTTCCTGAGCGGTTCTACGAGTGCGGCATCGCCGAGCAGGACATGGTTTCCATGGCCGGCGGAATGGCACTTAAAGGCTTGCTGCCGGTTGTGCATTCCTTCGCCTGTTTTCTATCCGCGCGCCCGAATGAGCAGATCTACAACAATGCCAGCGAACGGACGAAAATCATCTACGTGGGGTCCCTGACAGGCGTAGTTCCCGGCGGTCCCGGTCATTCTCACCAAGCGGTACGCGATATTTCTACGTTGGCAGCCATTCCGGGGCTGACTTTAGTGGAGCCATCCTGCGAGGCAGAGGTGGGGCCATTGCTCGACTGGTGCATCAACGAGGCCACTGCGAGTTGCTACGTTCGGCTGGTTTCCCTGCCGTGGGAAATTCCTTATAAGTTCCCCGAAGGGTATAAACCGAGGTTGGGGCAAGGGGTTACCCTAATCGAGGGTTCCGATGTGGTTCTCATCGCCGCAGGCCCGGTAATGCTCAGTGCCGCAGTTCAAGCGGCGGAAATACTGGCTACGGATAATGGCGTCAGCATCAAAGTTATCAACCTTCCCTGGCTCAATCACGTGGATGGTGCTTGGTTGCGGTCGGCGCTGGGCAACTGCAGCAAAGTCTTTTGTCTAGACAACCACTACGTTGTAGGGGGGCAAGGCGATGCCGTTGCGCGTGCGATTAACCGATTCGAACAACGCAACATCAAAATTACTTGCCTCGGGCTCGGGGATTTTCCGCCTTGCGGGACAAACCAGCAAGTAATTAGCATGGTCACCCTCGATGCCCAGGCTATTGCGAAAGCCATCTCAAACTGAATACCAAGGCAACTTGAACAGATTTGTGGAGTAAATTTTGAAAAAAGCTCTCATTACCGGCATCACCGGTCAGGACGGCGCCTATCTTGCGGAATTCTTGTTGGGCAAAGGCTACGAAGTCCATGGTATCAAGCGGAGGACGTCACTGTTCAAAACCGACCGGATCGATCACCTCTATCGTGACCCGCATGAACGGAGTGTTCGGTTCTTTCTGCACCACGGCGATTTGACCGATAGTTCCTGCCTTATACGCATCATTCAGCAAACCCAGCCGGACGAAATCTATAATTTGGCGGCTCAATCTCATGTAGGCGTGAGTTTTGAGGAGCCCGAATACACCGCCAATTCGGATGCGCTGGGGGCGTTGCGAATACTGGAGGCCATCCGTATTCTTGGCTTGGAAAAAACAACACGATTTTATCAAGCGTCAACTTCCGAGTTATTCGGCAAGGTGCAGGAGATTCCACAGAAGGAAACGACACCTTTCTATCCCCGTAGCCCTTATGCAGTAGCCAAGCTTTACGCTTACTGGATCACGGTAAATTATCGCGAGGCCTACGGCATGTATGCCTGCAACGGCATACTGTTCAACCACGAGTCGCCCATACGGGGCGAGACTTTTGTCACTCGCAAGATCACTCGGGCGCTGGCTCGCATCAAGCTGGGTTTGCAGGATTGTCTCTATCTGGGAAATCTGGAAGCCAAACGCGACTGGGGACATGCACGCGACTATGTCGAGATGCAGTGGCTCATGCTACAGCAACAGCAGCCGGAAGACTTCGTTATCGCTACCGGTATCCAATACAGCGTTCGCGATTTCGTCAACGCGGCTGCTGCCGAACTCGGAATGGACATCATGTGGGAAGGCCAAGGTGTTGACCGGGTCGGGTATCTAAATGGCAGAGCTATCGTTCGGGTCGATCCGCGCTACTTTCGGCCCACTGAGGTCGATACCCTGCTGGGAGATCCGGGCAAAGCCAAAGAAAAGCTTGGGTGGACCCCAAGAACCAGCTTCAAAAGTTTGGTCGAGGAGATGGTGCGCGAGGACCTCAAGGCCGCGGAGCGGGACGAACTCGTCAAAAGGCATGGGTTTATAGCGCCGGATTATCATGAATGAGGTGACTGTTCTGATTCTTTGAGAGTCTATAGACGATGCGGGCAAAGCGAGCGCTGATATGCGGGGTATCCGGTCAGGACGGCGCTTACCTGGCCAAACTTCTCCTCGCCAAGGGATATCAGGTTTTTGGTACCTCACGGGATGCTCAGACGGCCTCTTTTCGCAACCTGGAAGTATTGGGTATTCGGGATTCGGTGACCTGCGAATCCATGGCTCCCAATGACTTCAGAAGTGTTCTGCAGGCTCTGTCAAAAATTGACCCAGACGAAATTTACAATTTGGCCGGGCAGAGTTCGGTCGGGCTGTCCTTCGAACAGCCTGTTGAAACAATGGAGAGCATAGTTGTCGGCACCCTGAACCTGTTGGAAGGCATTCGCTTTCTGGGTTCCTCAGCGAGGCTATACAACGCGGGCTCAAGCGAATGTTTCGGCAATACCGGTGCCCAGCCTGCCGACGAGAATACGCCATTTCGGCCGAGGAGTCCCTACGCGGTAGCGAAAGCGGCTGCGCATTGGGAGGTGGCGAACTACAGAGAGGCTTATGGGTTGTATGCTTGTACGGGAATTCTGTTCAACCATGAGTCGCCGCTGCGTCCCGAACGTTTCGTAACCAAAAAGATTGTTGCCGCTGCCTGCCGTATTGCCAACGGATCTTCGGAGACACTGCGGTTGGGAAATATTGATGTCGTGCGTGATTGGGGTTGGGCACCGGAATACGTTGATGCCATGTGGCGGATGTTGCAGCAGGAATCCGCAGACGATTTTGTGATTGCTACCGGAGAGAGCCACAGCCTGCGCGAGTTCGTGGCGGCGGTATTTCGTGCGCTCGATCTCGATTGGCGGGATCACGTGACGACAGATGCTGCGTTGCTCCGTCCTTCGGACTTACGTGAAGGGCGTGCCAATCCGCGTCGAGCTCAAGATGTTCTGGGGTGGCGAGTTTCAAAGCGTTTGGATGACGTAGTCACTCTGTTGGTGCAGGACGAGTTGGCACAGCATACCGGACAGCGGATTTGACAAGAAATGAACGACATGACAACAACGCGAGAAAAGGAAATTGTGATCCGCCCGCCGAGCGGCTTTGGCAAGTTTGATCCGGCCGAGTATTACCGTTATCGGCACATGCTGATGAGCCTCGTAAGGAGGGACATCAAATCGCAATTCGATGGGATGCACTTCGGGGTCATATGGGCTGTTATCCGGCCGTTGACCGTCGCCACTGTATTCACGCTTTTTAAAAAATTTTCCGGTGCGAATACTTATGTCCACGCACCATACTTGATGTTCGTCTACAGTGGCCTGATATTCTGGTATTACTTCACCGATGCAACCATGCAGACAGCTGGCTCGGTCAGGAAGGACGCAACCATCATCAGTAAGATATATTTTCCGCGTTTGATCACCCCGATGGTGCCAATCCTGTCTAACCTAGCCGGGCTAGGCATCGCTGCGGTCCCGCTACTCACGATGATGGCTTGGTATCAGGCCCCGCCGAGCCTGACCATTCTCCTGTTGCCTCTGGTCCTCTTGCAGTGCATGGCACTGGTGTTCGGAATCGGCACATTGTTCGCCGCACTGACCATCAATAATCGCGATCTGGAGCAGTTTCTCTCTTTTGTGATGTATATCGGACTGTTCGTATCGTGCGTGTTTTTTGTACCCGAGATGGTTCCGGAATGGGCGCGTCCTGTGCTTTTGCTGAATCCGATGACGGGCACGATGATGGCTTTCCGTGCATGTCTCTTCGAAGGCTTCGTGTTTCCAATCGAATTATGGACCTATTCGCTTGCTGTTTCCGCTGCCGCAGTGGTGGTTGGCGGGCTGGCGTTCCGCCGCGCAGAAGCGACTTTCGTGGATAAGCTGTAATGGAGCCTATCGTCATCAGCGTCCGGAATATTTCCAAGCGGTATTCGAGAAAGAATGCCGTACCTGGGACTGCTGCGCGCGCGATCCGGAATATTCTGCACCGATTCAGCAGGCGGATGCGGGGCCAGACGGCGCCGTCTGCGACCCCGTCCAGTAATGAATTTTGGGCACTCAGGAACGTCAGCTTTGACGTTAGAAAAGGGCAACGTATAGGCATCATCGGCAGAAATGGTGCCGGCAAATCCACGCTTCTCAAGATATTATCCCGGCTGGTTTATCCGACCGAAGGTGAAGTGCGGATACGTGGCCGTGTTACCTCGTTGCTCGAAGTCGGCACCGGTTTCAACATGAATCTGAGTGGACGGGAAAACATCTACCTTAACGCGGCACTGCACGGGTTGGATAAAGAAGAGATCGACGCTATCTTCGATGCCGTTGTCGAGTTTTCCGGCGTGGGCGATTTTTTGGACATGCCGGTAAAGCATTATTCGAGCGGCATGTACATGCGTTTAGCATTCGCTGTCGCCGCCCACCTCGACCCGGACATACTGCTGATGGATGAAGTCCTCGCGGTCGGTGACCTTGCTTTCCAGAAGAAGTGCCTGCAGCGAGTGGAAAATCTCGCCTCAGAAGGACGCACAATTGTTTTCGTCTCCCACAGCATGGGCGACATCGCGCGGTTTTGCGACCAAGTGATCTGGATGGATCAAGGTAGGATTCGGTATGCAGGGGATGTCATCACCGGTCTTGCAATGTATCAGCAGGAATTGGCTCCTCAAAGATCAGCCGATTTGGGCGACAGGGCCGATCGGGCTGGAACCGGATTGGCTAGGCTGACGCGCTTCCAAGTGTTGGATAAAAACAGAGTCCCGGTCTCAAGCGTAAAAACCGGCGACGAAATCTACTTGGCATTCGATTATCGATTTGAAGAAGCTCAATCCCGACCGGTGAAGGACGTTTTTGTTAACGTTGTAGTCGAAAACGATAAGCGTCAAAGATTGTTCGGCTTACCGAGCGAGGTACTCTCGGTAGATTTAACGAACCTGTCATCCGACGGAACATTTGTCTGTCGCGTCAAACGGTTGCCGCTCGTGCCCGGTACCTATTACCTCACTGCAGCTCTTCTCATCGATCGACAACTCGTGGATAAGGTACTAGACGTGACGACACTGACGGTACTGGAGGGCGACTACTATGGCACTCACCGCCTCCCCCTACGATCTTTTGGGGAAATCTGCGTTGATTTCACCTGGACTTTGCTCGACAACGAAAAAGCCGATGTCATTCACATAGAGGGTGGCGCCGGCGAAGCGGCTCACCGAATCTAGTCGTAACAAGTTTGAACTAATTTCCATTGGGGAGAGCTGTAGCGCCGTGTTTAATAAGAGTCCTTTATGGCAATCATTACTTTCGCGATTTTCCAAGGAAGATCAAGTTTGCCCAATCGATGAGCCGGACAATGCACATCCTCACAAAGCCGATTTGTACGTAGTTTCTGAATTGGATAGGTCTTTTTACATTCAGCCGCAAAATGAGAAAGAGCTGTGGCGCGCCAAGTCGTTTAGCGTTAAAGAGCCTGAGACTAATACCTGGTTGAGGAGCGAAATAGACAACGACAGTGTCTTCTGGGATATCGGAGCAAACATTGGCCTCTTCTCAATGTATGCGGCAACTTTAAATCGAAATTGCAGAATCTTGGCTATTGAGCCAGAGTCGCAGAACTTCGCAAGTCTTTGCCGGAATGTCTTTGCTAACGGATTTCACAACATAGATGTTCTCGGTCTTGCGGTTTATGGTGGTCCCCTCTCTATTCAGGAACTGCATGTGTCGGAGATGTGTGCTGGTGGCGCAGTGCACAATCTCGGAACAACAAGCCCGTGGTCCCTTAATCAAGCTGTATTTCAACAAAAGACATTCGCCGCATCAGCCGATGAGTTGGTGAAGACCTTCGGTTTTCCGGCACCGTCAATAATGAAAATTGACGTGGATGGGATCGAGTTGGAGATATTGCGTGGTTCGAGCACAATCCTGTCTGAGAGTGTTCAGACCGTGTTGGTAGAACTGGATGCTCACGATGATGATGACGTGCGGGCAATGTTTGCGATCATGTCAAATACGGGTTTTTCTTTAATAGCCGAAAGCAATCGGTCCACGCAAATAAACAAAAAACTTCCGCGTAATTATATTTGGAAGAAGATCTGAATACCTATCTAGGAGTGTTCTAGGAACTTTTGGAATAATGATGACAACAATAGACAGGAACATATTCGGCGACTATCTCTCCCCAAGCGATAGCAAGTCCTTAGCCGAACGGGTCCAAGTACTCAATAGCATTTTCGGCGATGTGCTGAAAGATCAGGCAGCTCTGTCCAGTTACTTCGAGGTCATGCTTAGAGAGATGACGTCGGAAGCGAAAACGGTTTTATTCCTGAAGCTCGGCAGATGGCTCAAGAATCAAACGGAAGAGTTTCTCAGCGAACTCGAGGCGTTACATACCGATGATAACTTGCTTAATGTGTTCGAAACGGCACTTGCGAGTTGGGCGCAAGAGATGATGCTCACTCGCTTTGCGAGAAAGAGCAGGATTCGAGAGGTTTACGCCACGCAGCTATTCCCAACTCTGCGTTCCATATTCGTTCCAGTTGGAGTGATCCACGAGGAATCCCATCACGCAAACCATTCGGACATGGTGTACGTCTGCGGGATGGCAAGCGCGGTCAATGCTCGAAAAATCTTCGAGCTCGGCACTTATCGCGGTCAGACCACCTGCGGCTTGGCTTCGGTCTGCAAGGAGGCCCAGGTTTTCACCCTGAATCTTCCACCGGAGGACGACCCGCGATACGCTCCATACATCGGCATGTATATCGCGCGTTCACCCGACCGTGAACGCATTACCCAACTCTTCTGTGATTCCCGCACTTTCGATCCGACTCCGTATAGGGAGTCTATGGATTACATCTTTATCGATGGCGACCATTCCTACCAAGGCGTTAAGAACGATACCGAAAAGGCGCTGCAGTTGCTCAAACCGGGCGGAGTGATCGTGTGGCACGACTATGCCGCCAAAAGCCCCGGGGTATTGGAATATCTCGCGGAGTTTTCGCAAGAGCGGCCGCTATTCAGGCTGCGCAAGACTTGTCTTGCAGTATACGTGGACGGCTTGAATCCTGAAACAGCGCAGCTCGCGCCAATGGATGCGAGCCTTGAAGCGCAAGAGTACGGTGACGGTCCAGTACGATAGGCGCATCAGCAAATGCAGATTACACAACTATTCAAAAGGCTCGGCCAGCCGTCGGACATCGATCGGTATCTAAAATCGGGTCGTATCCCCTGGTCGCCGGGCTATAAGCAGTATCGATACAACATTTTGAAAAACATACCGACCGATCAGGCGCTGCTGGATGTCTTTGCGCGTGGAGAGCCATTGCCTCAAAACTATGGGGTCGGGATAGACGAGCGAATCGTCGAGTACCCTTGGTTGCTTTCCCGGCTGCCGGGCACTAGTGGCCTTGTCCTGGATGGCGGCTCAGTCCTCAACTATCCCTTTCTGCTGGACGCCCCGCAGCTTTCCGACAAGCGCCTTGTCATTCTGACCTTGGCTCCCGAGAGCACTATGGCCAAGCGGCAGAATGTCTCATATATGTTTGGAGACCTGCGGGAAACCATTTTCCTAGACGAAGTCTTCGACGCGATTGTCAGTATCAGTACGCTGGAGCATGTCGGAATGGATAATGCGAAGTTGTATACGCAGGACGATCAGCATAAAGAATCACAGCCGGATGACTATTTGAGAGTTATCAAGGAATTCAATCGAATTTTGAAACCCGGCGGTCATTTTCTAATGACGGTCCCGTTCGGAAAAGCACAGAATCTCGGGTGGTTGTACCAGTTCGACGGCCAGCGCTTGAGGCAGGCCATTACCGCTTTCGGCCCTGAGTTCACAGCGGCGACGTTTTACCGATACAGTTCCGAGGGGTGGCTCCTCTCGGATGAGGACGCTTGCGCAGATTGCGAGTATTACGACGTGCACTCGGCTACGGTACCCGCTCCGGATCTGGCGGCGGCGGCGCGCGCCGTAGCCTGCCTGGAATTCGTGAAGCATGCTTAATCATCTGCTTGGAAAACTAATGCACCGGCCCAGTGCTAGCCTACCTTGTAATCGGCCCCTGTTTTCGGCGGTTCTCGGCAGCTATAACCGCGGTCGGCTGCTGCGTCATGCAATCGAAAGCATCCGAGAAAACTCGACCTTTGCCAAACACGAAATTATCGTGATTGATGGCGGGTCGACGGACGGTTCTCTGGAGTGGCTCCTGGAGCAGAAAGACGTCATCACGATCGTGCAGCACAACCGCGGCGAGTTTCGCGGCAAGCCTATAGAGCGCCGCAGTTGGGGCTATTTTATGAACCTCGGGTTCAAGGCGGCCCAAGGGAAATATATCCTCATGATCAGCGACGACTGCATCCTCTTGCCCGATGCTATCGAGCGCGGCATCGTAGCATTCGAAGAGCAGGTCGCCAAGCGAAAAAAGGTAGGTGGCGTCGCCTTCTATTTCCGCAACTGGCCAGGCGAGCGCGAGTATTACGTGCAACGCACTCTCGGCGGCAAACTCATGGTGAACCACGGATTGTTCTTGCGAGAGGCCTTGGAGGCAGTAGGCTGGGTCGACGAGGAGAATTACCTCTTCTATAAAGCGGACGGCGACCTCTGCCTTCGCCTATGGCAAGCCGGCTACGAAATCATCGATGCGCCCGGAGCGTTCGTGGAGCACTACTTTGATGCCGATGAGGCGGTGCGCCTGCAGAACAGTGCAACCCTCGAACAGGATAGGAAAACCTACGCCGCCCGTTGGAAATGTTTAGCTCTCGTTAACAAAACAATAGGAAGCATGGGAAAGATTACATCGAACTTTGAAGACCCGGAGCACACTGCTGAGCGATATTTTTCTTGATTCTATTATGAACTAGACCAAAAAATATAACAAAAGGGGTTTGCATGTTATTGCATTTGCATATTCCAAGGACCGGCGGAAAGAGCGTAGTTAAATGGTTTCGACAACTCCTTTCATTGCGAGACGCGGTATACAGTTTTAAAAATTATCAAGCTTTCTGGGATGCCTTCCTTGGGCGTGGAGAGCGACATTACGATTTCGAGAAAATAAAGCTCATTACTGGCCATTTTTATTATGGTATTGACGAGTATTTTATACCTAGTGCTGAATACGTAGTGGTTTTGCGGGATCCAGTGGAACGGGTGAAATCTTTAATACGCTATATTAGAAAAAATAGCACTCATCGTTTGCATGAGCTCTTCTCCAAAGCCAGCAATATTAATTATATTTATAGAAATATTCACCACTCACCTCAGATGTCTAATGGTCAGGTTCGCCAGCTCTGCAGCTATGATTTGACCGGACTAATTCGTCTCCGTTCCCACCATGCAGAAACGGCAATGAACAGAGTCATTGCTGATAATGTGCATGTATTTACAACGGATGATCTGGACCGCGTTTTTTCTCCTTCGGAGGAAAAATCCAGAATGAGTGGTATTTCACATGAGAATGGTGCTGAACAAGACGAATTATGTTCATGGCTTAATTCGGAAACCTCTGATGCAATCATCCGTGAGAATAATGAGCTAGATATGCGTTTATACGATTTTGCCAAGAAAAATCGTTGTACGGATGCTTCAACTTTGCTCAGATATCTTGTCGAATGAGAATAGATTTATATCGTTTAAGTTTAGTCTCGGGAGTACAACGGTAAATAATTAAAGCGGTTGGAAATAGACTGCTCAAATTAGTTACCCGGCATTCGTCAGAGAGAGTCTTTCATTTCACGAAATCGCTAATAATGGGCTTATTCAAAAAATTATCCAATCGGTTGCAAAAGGTTGCCTTTTGTAATCCGACTGGAAACATATCGAACCTAGTTGAGCACGCTGAAAACCTTCCAGACTGGGGGAGCCTCCTCACTAAAGAACGTCGGATCTGGTCAAATGCAAAAGTTAACGCTCAAAATGGCCCGGATGTCTTGATCGCTACGACAGTGGGCGGATTTGCAGCGCTGAGTTCGCTGGAAAGCCTTTTGGCCGTTGCCCTGACGTTGCGTGGTGCTCGGGTGCATACGCTTTTGTGTGACGCTGTGTTGCCGACGTGCCTCCGTGTCGAATACCCGACTATTCCCGATCCTCAAGTCATTGCCGATTATGGCATTCAGGGACGGCTGTGTAATAGCTGTCAAGAGACAGGGCAATATCTATTCGGGCCGCTCGGTCTTGTTAATCACAAACTGAGCGAACTGATTGATGATGCGTCGCGACAGCGGGCCAAACGGTTCGCCGCGGCGGTGTCATTAGAGGAGATACCGGATTTCCGCTTGGATGATGTTGCTGTCGGCGAGCATGCCTATGCGGGTGCTCTACGTTATTTCGCAAGCGGCAACCTCTATCATGAGTCTCTAGGAGAAGTAGTGGTACGCCGCTACCTTGAGGCAGCGATACTGACGGCTGAAGGGCTCAATCAGCTTACGCGCCAATATCCATTCGTAAGCTCCTGCTTTAACCATGGTATCTACTGTCCACAGGGAGTGATTGGTGATGTGCTGCGTAAGGCAGGAAGCCGGGTCGTTAATTGGAACATTGCTTACCGGAAAAAGTGCTTCATCTTCAGTCATAACGATACCTACCACCACACTCTGCTCGAAGAGCCCGTAGAGGCTTGGGAGACGATGCCATGGACGGATGTTACAGAAGCCGAGATTAAGGAATATTTGCGAAGCCGCTGGCAGGGTTCCAACGATTGGATCTGGTTCCATGAGAAGCCGGAAGAGCGTTTCGAGAAGATAGCGGAAGAGTTGGACCTGGACCGTACGAGGCCGATTATTGGGATGCTCACGAATGTCATGTGGGACGCCCAACTTCACTACCGTGCGAATGCGTTTCCAAACATGTTGAGCTGGGTTATGGACACGATTAGGTACTTCGCTCAGCGATCAGGTTTGCAGTTGGTGATTAGAATCCATCCTGCAGAGATCCGTGGGACGCTTCCATCAAGACAGCCCCTGTTGCACGAAATTCAAAAGGAGTGGCAAGTTCTTCCTCCGAATGTGAAGGTCATTCCGCCTGAAAGCCAGGTAAGTACGTATGCCGTGATGGAGCATTGCGACAGCGTGCTGATCTATGGAACCAAGACCGGCGTCGAGCTGACGAGTATCGGCATTCCGGTCATCGTCGCGGGCGAGGCATGGATTCGGAACAAGGGAGTCACACTGGACGCTTCTTCCCGTGACGAATATATCGGGCTTTTAAACAATTTGCCTTTAGGCAAGCGGCTGGACGACGAAACCCGTTTGCGTGCGTTGAAGTATGCTTATCACTTTTTTTACCGACGTATGATTCCACTAGATCTCATGGAGCCGACAGGCGCATGGCCCCCTTACCGACCATCAATCGAATCTCTGGAACAATTGATGCCCGGAAGAGATACCGGGTTGGATATCGTTTGTGACGGCATTATGAACGGTACGCCGTTTGTCTATCCGGCGGAGTTGCTATCAGGAGGGCGGGATGGATAGCAAGAGGCTGGTCCGTCGGATTCTCAATCGACTGGGTTACGAAGTTCGCCGCGTGGGCAAGCGCTCTGCGCGAAGCTCGCCCGACCTATGGACGTGGTTGCGTGCAGGTGGCGGCATCAGAACGATTGTAGATGTTGGCGCCAACGACGGTGCGTTCGCCCAATATCTGTCCTCCTACTTTGATGCTCGGCAGACTATC
>NZ_JBDIVO010000055.1:0-19711 GCF_039794385.1 Methylocaldum sp.
TACTCCGCCCGTCCGCGTACTCGGTCGACGATTTTTCCAGGCTGGTCCTGATTTACCTCATCATCAATCTTCCGTGGATGGCGGCATTGCGGTTCGCGGTGCGACGAACGGTCGGAATCCGCCTGACGCTCCCCCGCGCTTACGGCCTCGCCTTGCCGTCCGCCGTGGTTTACGCGCCGCTGATGCTCACGGTGTCGAGCGACATACTGGCGCATGCATTTCGCCTGGAAGAACGGTATATCCTGATTTTTGTAATCGCGGTGGCATCACAGATGCTCGGTGCTCTTTACGGCTTTGGCGTCCGCTTCGATCGGACTGGACGACCGATCGGCATTCGCGCCGGCCTCGTCGTCTCCTTGTTTCTTCTGTTAGCATCGATTCCGTTTAGCTTTCTGCTGCTCGGGCTGAATGCGGTTTTCCGGGTGATTTGAGACTGCGCCGGATGCCCATTGACTTTTGCCGCAAAAATTTGGTCGGTCTATCCCATTACCCTATAATGGCGGGCTTTTAGGCCCGCTCGTAATCACCGTTTTTAAGGAAGGTCATACTGTGAGCAACAACTTTATCTTTACTTCCGAATCCGTTTCCGAAGGCCATCCGGACAAGATCGCCGATCAAGTCTCCGATGCCGTTCTGGACGAAATGCTGAGACAAGACCCGAGGGCCAGAGTGGCCGTCGAAACCTTGGTCAAGACCGGAATGGTGATTTTGGCGGGCGAAGTTACCACATCGGCCTGGGTGGATACCGAGACGCTGGTACGCCAGGTCGTGCGCGAAATCGGCTACGACGATCCGTCGATCGGGTTCGACTGGGAAAGCTGCGCGGTGCTCACGGCCATCGGTAAACAGTCGCCCGACATCGCCATGGGCGTCGACGAATCCGACGACCACGAACAAGGAGCCGGCGATCAGGGCCTGATGTTCGGTTACGCGTCCAACGAGACCGATGTGTTGATGCCGGCTCCCATCACTTACGCCCACCGGCTGGTGCAGCGCCAGGCGGAAGTGAGAAAAAAGAAATTTCTGCCCTGGCTGCGTCCTGACGCCAAGAGCCAGGTGACCTTCCGCTACGAGGACAGCAAGCCGGTCGCCATCGATGCCGTGGTTCTGTCCACCCAACACTCACCGGATATCGATCCGAAAATCCTGCGTGAGGCGGTGATGGACGAAATTATCCTCCACGTCCTTCCGAAGGAATGGCTGCACAAGGACACCAAGTACTTCATCAACCCCACCGGCAAGTTCGTCATCGGCGGTCCGGTCGGCGACTGCGGACTCACCGGCCGCAAGATCATCGTCGATTCCTACGGCGGCATGGCACGGCACGGCGGCGGCGCATTCAGCGGCAAGGACCCGTCCAAGGTGGACCGCTCGGCGGCGTACATGGGCCGCTACGTGGCCAAGAACATCGTCGCCGCAGGTTTGGCCGAACGCTGCGAAATTCAGGTGTCCTATGCCATCGGGGTGGCCGAGCCGACCTCCATCAGCGTCAATACTTTCGGCACGGGGGTCATCGCCGAGGAACGCCTGGTGCAGCTGGTGCGCGAGTATTTCGATCTGCGGCCGAAGGGGCTGATCCGCATGCTGGATCTTCTGCAGCCGATTTATCGCCCCACGGCCGCTTACGGACATTTCGGCCGCACCGAGGACACGTTTACCTGGGAGAAGACCGACAAGGCCGAGGCACTGCGCGAAGCGGCCGGCTTATCCGCTCTGTAATGTTTTACCCGGCCGCCGGGTGAGGCGGTGTTGTGCGGGCTGAGGAGCGCTGCGACGGGACATCCGCCAGGCTCGGTCGGCGCAACTGTTATGTCAACGGCGCTCGGTTCATCTCCGCTGGTCGGGACACCTGACCAGTGTTTGTGGCCGGTGGAGAAATTCACGCAATGAGGAGCATGAAACATGAACGCTGTCGCAAATCCTGATTCATCCAACGACTATCGCGTCGCCGATATTTCCCTGGCCGACTGGGGCCGCAAGGAAATCGCCATCGCCGAGACCGAAATGCCGGGCCTGATGGCGGTGCGCGAGGAGTATCGCGCACTGCAACCGCTCAAGGGCGCCCGCGTCGCCGGCAGTCTGCACATGACCATTCAGACCGCCGTATTGATCGAGACCCTGGTGGCTCTGGGCGCGGAAGTGCGCTGGGCGTCCTGCAATATCTTCTCCACCCAGGACCACGCCGCTGCGGGCATCGCCGCCGCCGGCATCCCGGTGTTCGCCTACAAGGGCGAATCCCTGGAAGAATACTGGGAATTCACTCACCGCATCTTCGAGTGGCACGACGGCGGCACGCCGAACATGATTCTCGACGACGGCGGTGACGCGACCCTGCTGATCACGCTGGGTTCTCGCGCCGAAAAGAACCCCTCGCTCCTGGACAAGCCGACGTGCGAAGAGGAAGAGGTACTGTTCGCCGCCATCAAGAAGCGTCTGGCTTCCCAGCCGGGCTGGTATTCGAAAGTGCTCGCCAACATCAAGGGCGTCACCGAGGAAACCACCACCGGCGTGCACCGCCTGTACCTGATGGAGCAGGAAGGCCGCTTGCCGTTCCCGGCGATCAACGTCAATGATTCGGTGACCAAGTCCAAGTTCGACAATTTGTACGGCTGCCGCGAATCGCTGGTGGACGGCATCAAGCGCGCCACCGACGTGATGATTGCGGGCAAGATCTGCGTGGTCCTCGGCTACGGCGACGTGGGCAAGGGCTGCGCCCAAGCGTTCCGTGGCCTCGGCGCCACCGTATGGGTCACCGAAATCGATCCGATCTGCGCCTTGCAGGCGGCGATGGAAGGCTACCGCGTGGTCACCATGGACGACGCGTGCGACAAGGGCGACATCTTCGTCACCGCCACCGGCAACGTTGGCGTCATCAGCCATGATCACATGGCAAAGATGAAGAACAACGCCATCGTCTGCAACATCGGCCATTTCGACTCGGAAATCGAGGTCGCGAGTCTCAGGAAGTACACCTGGGAAAACATCAAGCCGCAGGTCGACCACGTCATCTTTCCGGACGGCAAGCGCATCATCCTGCTGGCCGAAGGGCGCTTGGTGAACCTCGGCTGCGCCACGGGTCATCCGAGCTTCGTCATGTCGAACTCGTTCACCAACCAGACCTTGGCCCAGATCGAGCTGTTCTGCCATGGCAACAAGTACCAGAACAAGGTTTATGTGCTGCCGAAACATCTGGACGAGCACGTGGCGCGCCTGCATCTCAAGAAGATCGGCGCACAGCTCACGCAGTTGACGCCGGAACAGGCGGCGTACATCGGCGTACCGGTGGACGGCCCGTACAAACCGGATCATTACCGGTATTGATCCTGCGAGGCAGCAAATAGGGTAGAAAACCGTTTGCCCTACGCTTACCGTTCTGACCACGAAGAAATCCTGCCTTGTGCAGGATTTCTTCTATCTGAGATACGATGACTCCCATGGAATCGCAAAAAAAATATCCGAGAATCTTCAGCCTGGAATTCTTCCCGCCGAAGAATCATGAAGCGGAAGACGCTTTCCGCACGAACCTGGCGAAACTGGCCGCGCTCAAGCCGAAATTCTGTTCGGTGACGTTCGGCGCGGGCGGAACGACGCGGGAGAAGACCTTCGAGACGGTGGTCGAAATCCAGCGGAATACCGGCATCGAGGCGGCTCCTCATATCTCGTGCATCGCGTCCACCAAGACTAGCGTGCGGGAGGTTCTGGAAGCCTATAAAAATCAGGGCATCCGGCATATCGTCGCGCTGCGCGGGGACATGCCCTCCGGCATGCTGTCACCGGGAGAATTCCGTTACGCCAACGAACTGGTGGAATTCATCCGTCGGGAAACGGGCGATCACTTCCACATCGAAGTGGCGGCCTACCCGGAAATGCATCCCCAGGCGGCCAGCATGGAGGCCGATTTGCGCAACTTCAAGCGCAAGGTCGAGGCCGGCGCCGACAGCGCCATTACCCAGTATTTTTACAATCCCGAAGCCTATTTCCGCTTCGTCGACGACTGCGAAAAAATGGGCATCGACATTCCCATCGTGCCCGGCATCATGCCGATCTCCAATTACACGCAACTGGCCCGGTTTTCCGACGCCTGCGGAGCGGATATCCCGCGTTGGATACGGAAACGGCTCGAGGTGTTCGGCGATGACCGCAAATCGATCCGCGCGTTTGGTCTAGAAGTGGTGACCGACCTGTGCCGACGGCTGTTGGAGCAGGGCGCGCCAGGACTGCATTTCTACACGCTGAATCGTGCCGAGGCGGTGTTGGGGATTTGGAGGAATATGGGGATTGGGGCGGATTGAGCCTCACGCCCACAGATCCGCCAGCGAGAAGGTGATAGCGTCGAAGGGCGGAACCTTGACCGGATCGTCGTCCTTGAGCGTAGCGATGAGCAGCCAGCCTTCTTCGCGCAGCGCGAAGGCTTCCAGGGTATGTACCAGAGGGTCGACCAGCCAGGCATAGGAAACCCCGTAACGGGCGTACAATGGCAGCTTTCGGGTACGGTCCTTCTGCTCGGTCGAGGGCGAAAGAATTTCGCACACCCAGTCCGGTACCACTTCGAAACGGTGGTCTTCGGGCAGCGTCGGCATCCGTTCCCGCCGCCAGCCGGCGAGATCGGGCACGGCGACTTCGGTGTCACGAACGAAGTGGACTTCCGGTTCCACCAGGATCCACCACCCGCCGGGGCCGCCGTCGCCGTAGCGGAATGGCCCACCGATTTTGCTCTGCAGACCGGACTCCGCCGCGGCGTGGCGCCCGGCGGGGCGGGGCTGGGTATACAGCTCGCCGTCGAGCACTTCGCCCACCAGGTTTTCCGGCAGCGCGAGCAAGCGTTCGTAAGGATTCGGAGTCATCAGAGTATGAGGCCGGCTCACGACTGTATCTCCTATGCGATCAACGCCATTTTCACTTGATTCCTGTATTCGACCATGAACAACCACGACTGGTCCAGCCGCGACCTCGCCGTCCTCTGGCACCCCTGCACTCAGATGAAGGACCACGAAGCCCTGCCGCCGATACCGATCAAGCGCGGGCAGGGGGTGTGGCTGGAAGACTTCGCAGGCAACCGTTATCTCGACGCTATCAGTTCCTGGTGGGTGAATCTGTTCGGCCACGGCCACCCTTACATCAAGGCCGCGCTCAAGGATCAACTCGAAACGCTGGAACACGTAATCTTGGCCGGATTCACGCACGAACCGGCGGTCCGGCTGGCCGAACGGCTGATCGGCCTTGCGCCGAAAGGACTATCCCGCTGTTTCTATGCCGACAACGGCTCGTCCGCGGTCGAGGTGGCGCTCAAAATGAGCTTCCATTTCTGGCGAAACGCCGGAAAACCGGAGAAGACCCGCTTCATCGCCTTGAGCAACAGCTATCACGGCGAAACCTTGGGCGCCTTGGCCGTCGGCGACGTGGCGCTCTATAAGGAGACCTACGAGCCGCTCTTGCTGAAACCCATCACCGTCGAGAGTCCCGACTGCTATCATCGGGAGCCGGGAGAAACCTGGGCGGATTATTCCCGGCGGAAATTCGCCGAGATGGAACGGACACTCGCGGCTCACGCGGCGGAGGCCTGCGCGGTCATCGTCGAGCCCCTGGTTCAATGCGCGGGCGGCATGCGCATGTACGACCCCGTTTATCTGAAGCTCTTGCGGGAGTCCTGCGACCGCCACGGCGTGCACCTGATCGCCGACGAGATCGCCGTCGGCTTCGGACGTACCGGCACTTTCTTCGCCTGCGAGCAGGCGGATATCCGGCCGGATTTCATGTGTCTGTCTAAAGGGCTGACGGGCGGGTACCTGCCGCTGTCCTGCGTGCTGACCACCGAGGCGGTCTACGCCGCCTTTTACGATGAATATGCCAGGCTCAAGGCATTCCTGCATTCGCACAGCTATACCGGAAACGCTCTCGCTTGCCGAGCAGCGCTGGCGACGCTGGATCTGTTCGAGCGGGAAAACACTTTGGTGGCCAACAAACGGCTGGCACAGGCCATGGCCGAATCCGCGGCGTTCGAGGATCATCCGCACGTCGCCGAAGTCCGCCAGACCGGGATGATTCTGGCCATCGAACTGGTCAGGAACAAGGCCGATCGCGAACCTTACCCCTGGCAGGAACGGCGCGGGCTTCGCGTGTATCGTCACGGGCTGACGAGGGGCGTGTTGTTGCGTCCTCTGGGCAACGTCATCTATTTCATGCCGCCATACGTCATCACCCCCGACCAAATCCGTTTCATGGCGGATGTCGCGGGCGAAGCCATCGATATCGCAACGAAAGATTAGCTATGCGTGTTTCCAGGCTTTATCTTCAGAAAACGCTCGAAGAAGGCGCGGTCCTTCGGCTGGACGAGGAAAGCGCCCACTATCTCCGCACCGTGCTTCGGCTCAAAAAAGGGGCCGACCTGACCGTGTTCAACGGCGACGGGCGCGAATATTCGGCTCGGGTTTCGGCTATAGGACGCGATGAGGTTCACGTGGAAATCGGCGACGGGCGAAACCGCGAAGTCGAATCGCCGCTCACCACTCACCTCGGCCTCGGCATCTCGCGCGGCGAACGCATGGATCTCGCCATCCAGAAAGCGGTGGAGCTCGGAGTGAGCCGAATTACGCCCTTGTTCACCGAACATTGCGTGGTTCGCCTCGACGATACGCGACGCGGAAACCGGCGCCAGCACTGGCAGAGAGTGACGCGCAGCGCCTGCGAGCAATGCGGCCGGAACCGCGTACCCGAGGTCGAGGAACCGATCGAGCTTAAGGATTGGGTGGTAGGACGCGAAGGCTTGCGGCTATTTTTCGACCCGCAAGGCGCGGTCGGACTGAAGAATCTTCCGCCGCCGGGAGGCTTAGTAAGTATCCTTTCGGGACCCGAGGGAGGCTTCGCGGAGAAGGAGCGCACGCTGGCCCGGGAAGCGGGGTTCATCCCGGTTAGGCTGGGACCCCGAATCCTCCGGACCGAAACCGCCGTACTCGCCGCACTGTCGGCGATACAAGCGATTTGGGGCGATTTAGGCTGATGCGGTCGCGCGAGCACATCGTCCTAGAAACGGCAGTTGACCGCTTAGAAGGAATAGAAAAGCCGTATGAATTGTGACCGTCCTACCTGCTACCGATCTCACCGTTTGGGTGAAGCCGCTACGCACCCGATTGCACGGCTGGCCTACTTGATTCCCAGTCGCCTCGCCAGGCGGTACAGATTGCTGCGGTCGAGTCCCAGCCGCCGCGCAGCTTCCGACCAGTTTTGAGAGGAGCGGTCCAAAGCGGCGCGTATCTCCTGCCGCTGAAGGTCCGCTACTGCTTCCGCCAGAGACCGCGACGTGCCGCTGGCCGACTCGACCTCTGGCACTCGCTTTGGCGCCGACATGCCCCCAATCGCGAGATCTTCGACCTGGAGCATCACCGAACTCCCCCGGCTGGAAGCGCGCAACGCTGCCCGGAGGATCACATGCTCGAGTTCCCGTATGTTTCCCGGCCAGCTATAGCGTGTCAGGGCCTCGACGGCCGAAGACGCCAACTGCACCCGATCAAGGCCCAGGCGCACCCGTGCCTGATCCAGAAAATGCCCCGCCAGCAACGGTATGTCCTCGATCCGCTCCCGGAGCGGAGGTACATGCAAGGGATAGATGCTCAGCCGATGGTAAAGATCGGCTCGGAATCGGCCGGCTTTCACTTCCTCCGCCAAATGACGATTGGTCGCCGCGATGATGCGGACATCGGCCCGATGATTCTTGTCCGATCCCAGGCGCTGAATCTCTCCGAACTGCAATACCCGTAGCAGCTTCGCCTGAATCGAGAGCGGCAGTTCACCGATTTCATCCAGGAACAAGGTACCGCCGTCCGCGAGTTCGAATTTGCCGGATCGGTCGGCGTTCGCGCCGCTAAAAGCACCGCGCACGTGTCCGAACAGTTCGCTTTCCGCCAGAGTCTCCGGAAGCGCAGCACAATTGACATGGACCAGAGGCTGGTCGGCGCGCCGCGAACGCGCGT
The DNA here is from genome assembly GCF_039794385.1 of Methylocaldum sp. NCBI lineage: Bacteria > Pseudomonadati > Pseudomonadota > Gammaproteobacteria > Methylococcales > Methylococcaceae > Methylocaldum > Methylocaldum sp. Next base: position 7,968 of record NZ_JBDIVO010000055.1, read on the forward strand.
GGAGAGTGCGGGCCACCACCTCCTTGCCGACACCGGTTTCCCCCGTCAGAAGAACCGTCAGATCGGACCGTGCGACGATATCGATCTCTCGGTTCAGGTCCCGCATGACCGGGCTTTCGCCCAGCATTCGACCACCGCGCAGCAAGGCTTCCCGCACCAGTTCCCGGCTGACCAGCCCGCGATGATTCGCCAAGGCTTCCAGCGCGTTGATGAAGGTTTCGTAGCGCATCGCCACGGCGGCTATCGAGGCGAAAATCTCGAATACCCGGTCTTCGATCCCGTCGAAGGCGCCGGGCGCCAGGGAGTCGACCGTTAATACACCGAATAAGTCATCTTCGGAATACAGGGCGCACCCAACGCAGGAGTGGACCTGCAATCGCCCTCCGGAATCATTGAGCAGCAGCCCGTCGTAAGGGTCCGGCCGCGAATCGTCGGCCGGAAAGCGGACCGGCTTCCGGGAAGCGAGAGCAGCGGCCAGGCGTGGCTGCTCTTCGGGCCGGAACTGCCGGCCCATGACTTCGGCGTTAAGTCCTTGGGAGGCGGTAGGCACCAGGACATCGCCCTGACAGCGCAACAAGGCACAGGCATCGTTCCCAACCACCCGGCTCAACGCGGCGAGGAGCCGGGTATATCTCTCTCTCGACGGCAGGCACGCGGTCAAATCCAGGACAGTGTCGAGCAGAGCGTTCTGCGAATCGCCAAACGTATCGAGTAAAAATGACATCGTTCTTAATCAAATCATTTTGTGTGGCGAAATGACAACGATGAGTCGGTCAGTCTTTCTCGTACGATTTGTTTGTAGCTCAGTAACTTATCTGATGACTGACGAGTGCATGTAGTCAAAATGACTGTATCTGACAATTTTGCTCAGAATTGCGTTTGAAAGTTTCTCATTTAGTTCAGTTAGTTACAAATTGGCACTGATCCTGCCACTGTCTAGCCGACAGGACCGGCCGAAACGGTGCCTAGGGTTCGCCGCCTGCAGCCTAATGCCTGGCGTTCCCGAGAAGCCCCCCGTCATCCGGAATGCTTCACCATCGGCAGCAACCCGTGTGAATCCGTCAGGTACTCACGGCCGGTCTCGTCCAATCGGTCATCGCCGACTTTTCCGAATGCGTGTCGAACGACCCTGCGCAAACGCCAGCTTCAGGTGACCAATGAACAGGCCCGGTGCCGCGAGCAATTTCGGCAAACCGGGGCGCCGATAAAAGTTTACTGCGAGGACAGTGGATGCTAGTGATTTTCTCAGGGCGCCTGCATAGCTGGCGCTTCAACTTGTCCACTCCCGCGTTTGCTAGAGGTCGAAGCCTTTGGGCCGGGCTCGCCGTCGGATGCGTACTCCTTGCCGCAGGGTGTGCCTGGATTCCGCCCGGCGGAAAGCGCGCGGAGTTCATGCCCGCCCCCGACATGGCGCATGGATTATCCGAAGCCCGCGAGAAGGAGCCCCTGACGCCGAGGAGAGCATGGCCCGAAGACCGATGGTGGCGGCAGTTCGATAGTCCCGAACTGAATCGTCTCATGGCGGTGGCACTCAAGGACAATCCCGGCCTCAAGGCAGCGGCGGCGAGGCTGCGCCAGGCGCAGGCCATGGCCCGAGTGGAAGGCGCGAGACTTTTGCCTTTCCTGGACGCGGACGTGGAGTTCGCCAACGAACGGATTTCGGAGAACGGCGTATTCGCCGCGCTCAATCGCGAAGAGGCGGCAGGCGCGAACGTCATTTTCGCCAGCATCAACCCCGTAAGTCTCCGCTACGAATTCGATTTCTGGGGAAAGAATCGAGCGGCGCTGGAAGCGGCGCTGGGCGAGGCGGAAGCGACCGCGGCCGAACAGGCGGAAGTCCGTCTGCAGTTGACGACCGCCATCGCCCGAGCCTACTTCCGCGGAGCGGCGCTCAAGCGGCAGCTCGATCTGGCCCGGGAAATGGTGGAGCTGCGTCATGAGCTGCTCGAGCTCGCCGATACCCGCTTCGAAAGCGGCCTCACGTCTGCCAGCTCGGTGAAGCGGGCGAACATCGCCCTGGAAACGGCCCAAAAACGAGAAGCCGGTACCGAGGATCAATTGGACGTGCAGCGGAATCTACTGGCCCGGCTGATGGGTACCAGCCCGGACGAAACCCGCCAACTGTTCGCCAATCCGGTGACCATCCCGGAAAGAATTCCGCTGCCCACCCGGCTTCCCATAGGCCTGCTCGCGCATCGGCCGGACCTGGCTGCCGCCCTCCATCGGACCGAGGCGGCGGCGCACAGGATCAAAGAGGCCAAGGCGCGCTTTCTGCCCACGGTCGATCTCACCGCTTTCGTCGGCGTGAATGCCCTGAGGCTCACCACCAAAGGGGCGAGCTCCCTGGCCAACGTTCTGTTCTCGGGTTCGAGTTTCGCTTACGGGATCGCGCCGGGGCTCAGGCTGCCCTGGTTCGAGGGCGGACGCCTGCGTGGCGAGCTGTCGGCGCAGCGGGCAGAGTACGACGGAGCGGTCGAGCTCTACAACGACACCTTGGTGCAGGCGATACAAGAGGTCGCAGACAGCCTGAGCAGCTGGCGCGAGACGCGCAACATATTGGAGGCGCACCTGCGTCTCCTGGTTTCACAGCGGGAAGATCTCGACCTCGCGCAGACGCGCCTCCAAGCCGGACTGGACGACCGCCGCACGGTACTCCAGAGCCGGCACGCGGTTCTGAATCAGGAATATGTGCTGAAGAGCCTGGAGACCAACCAACTCGTGGCCATGACCGATCTGATCGAAGCCCTGGGCGGGGGATATACGAACAACGCCGACATCACGCGCCCCCAATCGATCGCCGACTGAGAGCGCGCCGGCAGAAACGAGAACCAAGCGCCGACGCTGTCCTGTTGAGCAACGCAACAAGCAGAGGCAATCACCATGGCCGATCTGGTACCGAAAAATGATTCGTTAGAGGCGAACCGTGCCGCGCCCAGGCTCTCCGCTACGGAGCAACCGTCTCCGGAACGGCTCGGCCGAGCCGCGCCGAATCGGGACGGCAACCTGCAATCGAGTGATGTATGGCTATCACGGACTCCTCTAATGCTATCCCCCAATAAAACCGTCAACCGTTTGGCAATCTCCGCGAGCCATCGTCGCTCGGAGATGCGCGCCGGGAATGCTGACGGAAGCATCTCGATCCACCCGAGGTAAGCATGGGAAAAGAAATTCAGATCAGAAGTCTGATCACCCTGGTTCTGTTGGTCATCGCGTTTCAGGGCGATGCTGTTTTTGCCTTCCTATTGGAAGGACTTCATCTTTTCGTGGAGGTCGTGGAGCTCGCGTCCGAACACCTGCTGGAAACACACTTCGGGCTATCTACCCGAAGCGCGCAAATGGTCACCGCCTGGTTTGGCCTGGTGGTTTTTCTGGGTCTATCGCCCTTCATCGTCAGAAAGATCACGGCGATCCTCGGCGGGATTGTCGCGGCTGCCAAGGCGTGGTGGCTGAAAGAACTCGTCACCGCGCGGCAGTGGGCCGACAAGGTTCGCCCGAGGTATTGGGTGATCGCCGGCGCCATTCTGCTCGCGACGTTCTCATTTTTCTCTTAGCCCCGTTCGTACGTCGTCCGGCTTTAAACCTAGCCGCCTCGCGAGCTTGTGCAGATTGCTCGGGTCCACGTCCAGCTGGCGCGCGGCCTTGGCCCAGTTTCCGCCGCACAAGCGAAGCGCGTGCTGTATGCAGCGGCGTTGGCTTTCCTCAACCGCCGTACGCAGCGTGAAAACCACCGCCGGTTCGTGAACCGAAGCCGTGGAGTCCACATCGGGACCAGGTTCGAACTGATCGAGGTCGAGATCGAGCAAATCGACGGGCAGGGTGACGATATCGTTTCGATCGACGCCACGACTCATGATCTTCAAGGCGGCACGGCTGATCGCATGCTCCAGTTCGCGCACATTGCCCGGCCAGCGATATTGCCTGAGAGCAGTTTCCGCTTCCGGAGCGAGCCGCAGACTGCGCAAGCCCAGCCGTGCGCGATTGAGTTCGATAAAGCGGCCCGCCAATAGCAGCACGTCGTTGTCGCGCTCGCGCAGGGGCGGTATGTGCACCGGATAAACCGAGAGACGGTGATAAAGGTCCGCCCTGAAAGCCCCGTCACGTACTTGGTCGCGCAGCTTGCGATTGGTCGCGGCGATCACCCGCACGTTCACATGCCGTGGTTGATCCTCGCCGAGGCGCTGAACCTCTCCGTTCTGCAGCGTGCGCAAGAGCTTTGCCTGAACCGCGAGCGGCAATTCGCCCACCTCGTCGAGAAACAGCGTGCCGTTCTCGGCGGCCTCGAAGCGACCCGGACGCTCGACCGCCGCCCCCGAGAACGCTCCCTTGGCATGGCCGAACAGCTCGCTCTCGGCCAGCGATTCGGGCAAGGCCGCGCAATTGACGTGGACCAGCGGCTGAGCGCGACGGCGCGACAGGCGGTGCAGCCTACGCGCGAACAATTCCTTGCCTACGCCGGTCTCGCCCAACAACAGCACCGGGAGTTCGGAATCGGCCACGACATCGAGCTCCCGCAACAATTGAGTGATGGCCTGGCTCTGACCGACGATCTCGCCGTCGTCTTCCAACGGCGATGCCGAGAAGGGTTCCTTATCGTGAGCGAGGCGCAACGCACGGATTTCCGCTTCCAATCGGGTCACCCGTATCGAAGCCTCGATCAACGCCGTGTATTGGCGCAGACAGTCCCGCGCGGCATCGTCGAACACGCCGACTTCCAGGGCGTCCAGCGTGACCGCGCCCCACGGCTGATCTTCCACGTACAAACTGATGCCCATGCAGTCATGCACCGGGAGAGGCTCGCCGACATGCGTCTCGATGAGGCCGTCGTACGGATCGGGCAGCGTGCTGTCGTGATCGAAGCACGTGAGCTCGCGACGCGAAAGAATGGCGGCGAGGCGCGGATGCTCGCTCATCGCAAAGCGCCTGCCCAAGGCATCGCGTACCAAGCCGTCGACGGCGACCGGACGCAAATGCGCTTCTTCCAAACGCAGCAGGGCAACCGCCCCGCAACGAAACTGTGTCCGCAAGGCGCTTACCAGTCTTTGCAAGCGCATAGCCTGCGGCAAGTCGGCCGCCAGGTCGGCGACCAGCATGCTCTCAATCATGGTGTTATTTACCGTATATGGTAGTAACAACCATAACACGCTATGGTTAAAAATACCTTCAGTTATTTAAGTTACGGATTTTATTATTGAGATTGTGTGGCCTACGGCTTGCTAAGGGAAGATTGGAATTCTCAATGGAGCCGATCATGAACACACTCGACCAACCTCCGGGCAGTCTCGCCGGAACAACGCAGATCTTTCAACAATACGCACCGAAATTCCGTCGCCCCGACGGACAGAGTCTCCGCGAAGCGGTCCGAGCCAAAGGGCGGCGGGCACAGGAGATCGATAACAAGCTCGAAAGCCTTGAGGAGCAGCAGACTTCCGAGACGACCGATTGGAAGAATGCGCCTCCGTCGGCACTCATCGCGCATCTCCTCGATCGTTTTCACCAACGACATCGCCGACAACTGCCGGAGTTGATCCACTTGGCGCGCCGGATCGAGCAGACGCACGGCGAGCATCCCTCATGCCCGCGAGGACTGGCCGATCACCTCAGTGTGTTGGAACAGGCGCTGGAAAGTCACATACAGACGGAGGAGCAGGTGTTGTTCCCTCTTTTGGCTCGCGGTGAAGGGGCCTTCGCGCGCACGCTGATTCTGGTCATGCGCATGGAGCATGACCATTACGGCGAAGCACTCAAACGCCTCAACGGCCTCACCGATGGCTTCACCCCGCCGCCCGGCGCCTGCAATACCTGGCGTGCGCTGTATCTGGGACTGGCTGCGCTGTGCGTAGACCTGATGGAAAACATCTATCTCGAGAACAACGTCCTTTTCGAAACCGCCACACCAGTCCATAAAACGGAGGCCTCTCATGGGTAATTACCGCAAGCTCTGGTTTACGCTGATCGGCGTACTGGCCGTGACCTTCACCGTGCTCGGTTATTACGGCACCGAAGTCTATCGCAGCGCGCCGCCGATTCCGCAGCGCGTCATCACGCACGAAGGTCGGACGCTTTACACCCAGAACCGCATTCTCGACGGACAGACCGCCTGGCAGTCCGTGGGCGGCATGCAGCTGGGCTCGATCTGGGGGCATGGCGCTTATCAGGCGCCGGACTGGACCGCCGACTGGCTGCACCGCGAACTGTCGAACTGGCTGGAGCTGGCCGCACAAGCGGAATACGGCATGAACTTCGACGCCCTTGATGGGGAACGCCAGGCGATACTGACGGCGCGCCTGAAGAATGAATACCGGCACAATACCTTCGATGAAGCGACCGGCACCGCGACTGTCTCGGCGCAGCGAGCCGAAGCGATCGCACGGACTGCCGCTTATTACGACCGGCTGTTCGGCGATGCGCCCGAGCTACGGAGCACCCGCGAAAGCTATGCCATGAAAGAGGCCACGCTGCCGAGCGCCGAACGGCGTGGCGACCTCTCGGCCTTTTTCTTCTGGACCGCATGGGCCGCCGCAACCGAGCGCCCCGGTTCCAGCGCCACCTATACCAACAACTGGCCGCACGAACCGCTGATCGGCAACCGGCCCACCGGCGAGAACATCGTGTGGTCGATCGCCAGCGTTGCCTTCATGATGGCCGGCGTCGGCTTCCTGATCTGGGGCTGGGCGTTCCTGCGGAAGCACGATCAAAGCGACCCGAAAGCCCCGGCGCGCGATCCCCTGTCCCTGATCGCGCTCACGCCCTCGCAACGGGCCTTGGGGAAATATCTGTTCCTGGTGGTCGCGCTGTTCTCCTTCCAGGTCCTCTTGGGCGGTCTCACCGCGCATTACACGGTGGAAGGGCAAGAGTTCTACGGCCTCGATATTTCGAGATGGCTGCCTTATTCATTGGCGCGCACCTGGCATATCCAGAGCGCCTTGTTCTGGATCGCCACGGGCTTTCTGGCGGCCGGCCTGTTTCTCGCGCCGCTCATCAACGGCGGAAAGGACCCGGCCTATCAGAAGACCGGCGTCGATATCCTGTTCTGGGCGCTGGTCATCGTGGTGCTCGGTTCTTTCATCGGCAACTATCTGGCGATCGCGCAGGTGATGCCGAAAGAGCTCAACTTCTGGCTCGGCCATCAAGGATTCGAGTACGTGGATCTCGGCCGGCTGTGGCAGATCGGCAAGTTTGTCGGCGTCGCCTTCTGGCTGGTGCTGATGCTGCGCGGCATCGTCCCGGCCTTCAAACGGGCGGGCGACAAAAACCTGCTGGCCCTGTTCACCGCCTCGGTCGTGGCCATCGGCCTCTTTTACAGCGCCGGCTTTTTCTACGGCGAGCGCACGCACCTGTCGGTGATGGAGTACTGGCGCTGGTGGGTGGTGCATCTTTGGGTCGAAGGTTTCTTCGAAGTGTTCGCCACCACGGCGCTGGCCTTCGTCTTCTCCACGCTGGGCCTCGTTTCCGTGCGCATGGCGACGACCGCCAGCCTGGCCTCGGCCTCGCTGTTCATGCTCGGCGGCGTGCCCGGCACGTTTCATCACCTCTATTTCTCCGGCACGACCACGCCGATCATGGCCGTGGGCGCGAGTTTCAGCGCGCTCGAAGTGGTTCCGCTGGTGGTGCTCGGTTACGAGGCCTGGGAGAACTGGCGTCTCAAGGATCGCGCGACGTGGATGACGAACCTGAAATGGCCGCTGATGTGTTTCATCGCCGTCGCCTTCTGGAACATGCTGGGCGCGGGCGTATTCGGCTTCATGATCAATCCGCCGATTTCGCTCTACTATGTGCAAGGGCTCAACACCACGCCGGTGCACGCCCATGCCGCACTGTTCGGCGTGTACGGCTTCCTCGCGCTGGGCTTCACGCTGCTGGTGCTGCGCTATGTCCGTCCGGAATTGGTGTTCAGCGAGCGGCTGATGAAGACGGGCTTCTGGTGGCTCAATGCAGGGCTGGTGCTGATGATAGCCACCAGTCTCTTACCTATCGGACTGTTCCAGTTCCATGCCAGCGTCAGCCAGGGCCTGTGGTATGCGCGCAGCGAAGCCTTTCTGCAGCAACCCGTCCTCGAGACGCTGCGCTGGGTGCGCACGTTTGGCGATGTCGTCTTCATCGTCGGCGCGTTGTCGATCGCCTGGCAGGTCGTCAGCGGCTTGTTGCAGCGATCGAGTCAGCTATCGCTGCAGGATGAAGAGCCCGCGTTCGCAACGGAACGAAGCTGATCCCAAAAGGATTGCCGAAAGCCGCCTGCCGACGAAGCGCGTCGGCAGGCGGCCTTGCCGGTCGGTAACAACCGCAGATTCACTCGCACACATCAGAATTGGGCACGACCGCGCCTGGCATACAAGCGCTGAATGCTGCGGGAGCGGTCCCCGTGCCACGCCGAAACCGGTCAATCCCGGAAATTGACGTACTGCAATGGCAATTCCAGCTTGGCCTCGCGCAGCAGTGCGATGACATCTTGCAGATCGTCTCTTTTCTTGCCCGTCACTCGGACCTGTTCGCCCTGAATCGCGGCCTGCACTTTCAGTTTGCTGTCCTTGATCAGCTTGACGATAGTCTTGGCCAGCGTCGAATCGATCCCCTGGCGCAAGGTTACGGTCTGACGCGCCTCCCTGCCGGAAACCTGAGGCGGATCGATCTTGAGACAGGCGATATCGACCCCGCGCTTGGCCAGCTTGGTGTGCAGGATGTCCAGCATCTGCTGAAGCTGGAATTCGTTCTGCGCGTGCAGGGTCACGACGGCTTCCGCGAGATCGTAACGGGCGTCGGAACCCTTGAAATCGAAGCGTGTGCCGACTTCGCGGTTGGCCTGGTCGACCGCATTGCTCACTTCGTGCAGATTGACTTCCGATACGATGTCGAAAGATGGCATGACGTGTCCTCTCAGAACGTGTTTGAAAAGTGCCGCGAGCGCTCAGAACTTGCGTGCCTTGGCGATAACGTCATAAGCGCTCCTGATTTGCTGGGTTTTTTCGGTGGCTAGTTTGACCATTTCCTCGGGCAAGCCGTTGGCGACCAATTTGTCGGGATGGTGCTGGCTCATCAGCCTCCGGTAAGCACGCCTGATTTCTTGGTCGCTGGCCGACGGGGTGATGCCCAGAACGGCATAGGCATCGGCGGCCGACGGTCGGCGCGCGCCCGCGGCTCGTTCTCGGCGCCACTGAGAGTACTGGCTCCCCGTGCGGGCAAAGCGCAGTTCCGCTTCCATGCGGGCCTTGACGGCATGAAACTCGAAGCGGGAAAACTGAAGCCGGTCGCAGATTCGGAGCAGCAGCTGTTCCTCCGCTGAATGAAGGACGCCATCGGCATAGGCCGCCTCCAGTTGGAACTCGATGAACAGACGCAGCAGCGAAGACCGGCGGCGACATTCGCTTCGAAATTGATCCAAAGTGTCATCCAGCGGGAAATCGGAGCGCTTACCTTCGTTAAACAGCCGGATGGCCGTTTTGCGCATGTCCTCCGAAAGCTCCATCCGATCCATGATGGCCCGAGCGGATTTGATTTCCGCTTCCGACACCCGTCCGTCGGCTTTGGCGATGTGCCCCATCACCGAAAAGGTGACGGTGAAAAAGGCCATCTGCACGCGATTTTGTGTACCGGGAACGAAATCCGTTTGCAGCAGACCGACATTGCCCATGACCCGGTCGAACTGGTGCCCCAAGGCAGCGCCCAGAATAGCGAATAACGGTCCACCCATGAACAAACCGAACGTCCCGCCGACGACCTTGCCGAGCCAAGTCATGATTGAAAGGGTCTTTTATTCTTGCAGTGAAAGCCACAAAGTTACATGATTGGCGGTTATTCATAAAGCCCACAACGTTGGCGCAGTCCGTGCTTTACGGCCTGCCAAGACGCCGATCGGGTCTTGACCATAGTCCGTTTCAACCACAGTTGCCGAAGAGGAATGATGAACGCCCCGGACACCCTATACGAAAGCTCGCTGAAAAGCTTGAGCCTCCGCGGCCGCGGCAAAGTCCGCGACATTTATGACATCGACGACGATCACATGTTGATCGTCACGACCGACCGCCTGTCCGCGTTCGATTGCATTCTGCCCGATCCCATTCCCGGAAAAGGCAGGGTACTCACCTCGGTTTCCAATTTCTGGTTCGGAAGGCTTAAGCATATCGTCCCCAACCATTTGTCCGGCCTGACGCTGGATCGGGTCATTTCCGATCCCGCCGAACGCGCCCAGGTAGAAGGGCGGGGAATCGTCGTCAAGAAACTCAAGCCCCTTCCGGTGGAAGCCGTCGTACGCGGTTATCTGATCGGCTCGGGCTGGAAGGATTATCAAAAGAACGGAGCGGTTTGCGGTATCGCGCTACCGCCGGGATTGCAGCTTGCGGAGAAACTGCCTGAGGCCATTTTCACACCGTCTACCAAGGCGGAATTCGGCAGCCACGACGAAAATATCAGTTTCGAGAAAACCGTCGAACTGATCGGAAAAGATTTGGCGGAACAAATCAGACGCATCAGCCTTAAGCTTTACACCGAAGCGGCGGCCTACGCCCTCGATCGGGGCATCATCATTGCCGACACCAAATTCGAATTCGGCCTGGATAATGCCGGCCAGCTCTATCTCATCGACGAGGCGCTGACTCCGGATTCGTCCCGTTTCTGGCCGGTGGATCAGTACCGGGTCGGCATCAGCCTGCCCAGCTTCGACAAACAATTCGTACGGGATTATTTGGAAACTCTGTCCTGGAACAAACAGCCTCCCGCTCCTCATTTGCCGCCTGAAGTGATTACCAAAACGGCCGAAAAATATCGGGAAGCGGAGGAACGTCTGACCAAGCCGTAGGTCGTCGCGAAAACGGGTTGACGCAGATAGTGTTGACCCGATAATACCCGACTTGCTTTCAAGAGACAGGGTAGACGATGAAATACCGATCGAATCAGCGCCTCCGCTGGCTGTTGCCGGCAATTTTTTTGTCCGGGCCGCACGTTACCTCAGCCGAATCGCTCGAAGATTTCCAAACCTGGGGCAATGTCACCGCCGTCGGCGGCTTCGGGTTTATTGATCCGAAGTTCAAAAGCTTCCGCTATTGGCTGGAAGGCCAGGGGCGTTTCGGCGAGGATACTTCCCGCTTGTCACAAAGCATGGTGAGGCCCGCGCTGGGTTACGCGCTCAACGACAATGCAAGCGTGTGGCTGGGCTATGCCTGGATTTTCACCGATCGGCCGTTTACCGGGCGGCGCTTCGACGAAAATCGTATCTGGCAGCAATTCCTGTGGACACAGCCTACTTCATTCGGCACTTTCACCAGCCGATCCCGGCTAGAGCAGCGCTTCGCCGAAACCGGCAGCGATGTCGGCTGGCGCTTCCGGCAATTCGTAAAACTTTCGGTCCCGCTCGACTTCGCACCGGACTTCAGCCTGGTGGGCTGGGAAGAGGTGTTTGTCAGAATCAACAAAGCCGACTGGAGCGGGGACGATGGGCTTGATCAGAACCGGCTCTTCGTAGGATTGGGCTACAACTTCAATAAAGAAATCAGGACCGAAATCGGCTACATGAATCAATATATCCGGAGAGCCGAGGCTCCCGACCGAATCAGCCATGTATTGTCGGTCAGCCTCTTTTTGAATTACTGATGTCCGGGCGCGCGGCGTCATTTCAGAAAAAACGATCCGGAAAAATCGCCGCCGCGCCATCCATATCGCCGGTCTCCCGGTACGTCAGGGGTGCTGCATCCGGCTTCAGCAAAGCTCCATCAATTACCCGGCCAAGCGCCAGCACATGATCTCCGGCCGGGCAT
>NZ_JBDIVO010000056.1:0-19702 GCF_039794385.1 Methylocaldum sp.
CCCGCCCACCTCGTCCTGAAATTTATTGACGGCCTGCTGATGCGAATTCCAGCCTGGCGCCCAGACGAATGGCAATAATGCCGGCGGCACGTCGACACTTGCGCCTTCCATGGAAAACGCCAAAGCCGAATCGGGGTCGTCGGGCGGCTTGGGTTCATGGATTTCGCGGTTTGCAAACATCGCGGTCCGTCCGCTATAGCGATGGGGTTCGCGCGGGACCTTTTCGCCCTCGACACGAAAACCCGCCGGCGGAGCGGCGTTCCGGATCGGCCCGAATTCCGGCAGAGCCGCGGCACAAGCGGCGGTAAGCGCATCGATGTTCGACCAGCGTTTCGCTGCGGCATCGGCTAGCCAGCGCCAGCTGTCGCGGATTTCGCCGCTGCCCGGCATGACGGAATAAAACCGTTGCGCCCGCCCCTCGAGGCTGACCAGAGTGCCCTCGGTTTCCGCAAACGTGCTTCCCGGAAGAAGTAATTGGGCCTTGGCCGCGGTGCCGTGGCGGATATGATCGATCACCACCACATGCCGCGTGCCGTTGAAAAAGCTGTCCACGGCCCCGGCGTCCGCCCGCCGGTAAAGATCGTTCTCCAGCACGATCACAGTGTTCAAGTCTCGGGTCTTCGCCGCGGCGAAGGCGTCCTTGACGCTGCGCTCGTCCATCATCGCCAATCCGAGCGTATTGCATTCCGGCACGACATAGCACAGATCGACAGCCCTTCCTTCTCGCCGGTTGCTCAAGGCTAAGGCGATATTGGCCGCCGCCCGGACCACGGAGAGACTGCCGCAACCGGTGCCCGAGACGATGAGCGGATGCGCCGCGGCAGTGAGGGTATCGCCGATGAGTTCCGCCAGATGTTCGTCCTCTTGCGAAAGGTCGGCCACCGCCGGCGCGCTGACATCGATCCGGTTGGCGATTGCCAGGCCCAGCCGCGCGATGTCTTCCGGCGTTCCCCGGCAGATCGCTTCCGCTATGTCGTCCAGCCGGGTAGCGTTAGGCGCTACGACGAACAGCGGGCTCTTCTCGCCTTGAGCCGCCTCTCTTACGGCGGCATCTTGCCAGCGCGGTATCTTGAGCCGGTCGGCGCGTTCGAAAGCGCGGTTCCGAACCGCCTGGCGCAACGCGAGCGCCACACGCGGCGCGGTATTCGCCACGTCTTCGCCCAGGATCAAGACGGCGTCCGCCTGCTCCACCTCCCGCAGCGACGGATTATGGACCGGCCAATGTCTCAGCACGTCCAGTATGGCCGCTGCCAGCGATGCCTCCCCCTGGGCAAAACCGGCGTAAAAATGCTCGGCGCCGACCAGTTCCCGCAGGGCGAAGTTGACTTCCAACGAGGCGCGGGGAGAGCCGATTCCGATCGTGTGACCGCCCAGCAAGCCTTGAAAATGGGCCAGCGCGGTCTCCCCGGAGACCGGCTCTCCGCGAAGCATCGGCTGGCGTATGCGCCGCTCGCTGTTCACGAATCCGTAGCCGAAGCGGCCCCGATCGCAGAGAAAATAGCCGTTCACCTCTCCGTTATAGCGATTGACGATGCGCCTAAGCGTTCCGTAGCGTTCGCCGGGGCTGGTATTGCATCCCACCCCGCAGTGCACGCAAATCGAGGGCGCATGCTGTAGATCCCACTTCCGGACGTAATGCTGGCTGAACGTCCGATCGGTGAAAACTCCGGTGGGACAGACCTCGACCAGATTGCCGCTGAACTCGTTTTCCAGAACGCCGTCCTCGAAGCGCCCGAAATAGACGTTGTTGCGGGATGCAAACACGTCGAGGTCCTTGCCTCCGGCGTAGTCGCGGTAAACCCTAACGCAGCGGTAACAGGCGATGCAGCGGTTCATCTCGTGATTGATGAACGGTCCCAGATACTGGTTTCGGTGGGTGCGCTTCAAGCCGCGATAGCGACGAAAGGTATGCCCGGTCATGACCGTCATGTCCTGGAGATGGCACTCGCCGCCCTCCTCGCACACCGGACAATCGTGAGGATGATTGGTCATCAGGAACTCGATGACTCCGGCGCGGAACTCCCGTGCCTGAGGAGCTTCGAGGGACACGCGGAGGCCCTCGGTCACCGGGGTCATGCAGGCCATGACCAGCCGCCCCTGGGCGTCGCTCTCGTCCTTGTACTGCACGACCGCGCATTGCCGGCAGGCGCCCACGGACCCGAGGGCCGGATGCCAGCAGAAGTACGGCAAATCTAGCCTCAACGACAAGCAGGTCTTGAGCAGATTGTCTCCCGCTTTTACGTCGTAGGTCTGGCCGTCTACCGTGATTTTTGCCATGGATTGAATCCTATCAGGCCACCCTTGCAGTCGATGCCGGTTTCAAATAGCGTTCGAAATCGGCCCGGAAATATTTCAATGCGCTCTGTAACGGCTCGGCGGCCCCGGGCGCGAGCGCGCAAAAGGTATTGCCGGGTCCCATCAGGCGCGCGAGCTGTTCGAGTTGGTCCAGGTCCTCCGGCCGGCCACGTCCGGCCAAAAGGCCTTCGAGAATCTCGACGACCCAAGGCAGCCCATCCCGACAGGGGGTACACCAGCCGCAGGATTCCTGCGCGAAAAACCGCTCCAGGTTGAGCACCATTCGCACCGGACAGGTCTGATCGTCCAGCACGATCATGGTGCCGGTGCCGAGCCGGCTGCCGGCTTTCATCATCGCGTCGAAATCCATGGGCAGATCCAAGTGCTCGGGCAGCAGAAAATCCGTGGATGCGCCGCCGGGCAGGAACCCTCGCAGCGTATACCCCTCCTGCATGCCGCCGGCGCATTCCTCGATCAGTACCCGGATCGGCGTGCCCATGGGCAGTTCCCACAACCCCGGCTTCTTGACCCGACCGCTCGCGCCGAACAGCTTGGTGCCGGCATCCTCGCCCCGGCCCAATCCCCGGTACCAGTCCACGCCGTTGCGGATGATATGGGGCACGTTGCAAAAGGTCTCGACATTGTTGACGACCGTCGGACGGCCCCACAGTCCGCTGATCTGGGGAAACGGCGGCTTGGCGCGCGGTATTGCGCGCTTGCCTTCGAGCGAATTCAGGAGCGCGGTCTCTTCGCCGCAGATGTAGCGCCCCGCGCTGGTATGAAGATGTATCTCCAGATCGAAGTCCGAGCCCAGAATGTTTTTGCCGAGATAGGCGGCGCTACGCGCTTCCCCCAAGGCTTGCTCAAGCCGGCTCGCGGAAAGATGGTATTCGCCCCGGAGAAAGATATAGGCCGTATCGGCCTGCACGGCATAGGCGGCGATGACCACGCCTTCTATGAGCTGGTGCGGGTCGGCCTCCATCAGCAGGCGATCCTTGAAAGTGCCCGGCTCCATTTCGTCGGCGTTCACCACCACATATTTCTGCTCCGCCGACTCGCCCTGCGGCACCAGGCTCCACTTGACGCCGGTGGGAAACCCGGCACCGCCGCGCCCGCGCAACCCGGAATCCTTGACCGCCCCGATCACGTCCGCAGGCGCCATTTCTTTCAAGGCTTTGGCCAAGCCCTCATAGCCACCGGCGCGGCGGTAATCGTCCAGCGTCACCGGCGAGAGATCGGGCTTGATGTTCTGCGTCAGCGGTCTGTCCATGTCTGGCCGTTCCTTTTTAATAGCTCATCGATTTTCGATTCGTCCACGTCTTCGTAAAGCTCTTCGCCGACCATCAGCACCGGCGCGCGATCGCATGCGCCGAGACAGACGATCGGCAGCAGCGTGTAACGTCCGTCCGTCGTGGTTTCGCCCAAGCCGATGCCCAGCCTTTCGGATAGATGCCCACGGATTCTATCGGCCCCCAGCATCCAGCAGCTCACGCTGTCGCAACAAAGAATGACGTTCTCGCCGACCGGCCTTCGAAAGATCAGGTTGTAGAACGTCGCCACCCCATCCAGTTCGTCCGGCGACATCTCCAAGAGCCCGGCAACGGTTTTCAACGCTTCATCCGACACCCAGCCGCGATATTTCTGCACGATCTTGAGCGCCTCGACGGAGGCGGCGGATTTATCGGGATAATGACCCGCGGCCGCGAGGATTTCGGCGGTTTCCTGTTCGCTCAAGATGCGGGCTTCGTTCATAAGAGAACCCGAAAAATCATTTTTTGATGCGGGGAACCGCCCCGCACGCGGGTTACTTTCTTTTGTTCGGCCAAAAGAAAGTAACCAAAGAAAACGCCGCCCGGATGACGCACTTTTCCTGCGCTTCTCGTCCTGGCCGCGGGGCGTCCCGAAGGGACTTCCATGTCCCTCGGGACACGTGCGCAATCCTTTGCGCACCCCTTCGGGCTTTTCCGGTCCAGGACTGCGATGCTCAGGTGCGTCATACGGGATATTGCTATTTTTGTCCCGTGCGGCATGCCCGAGCATCGCAAGCTTTGGCGCTGGAATGCCCGAAGGGGCGCGTCAGGAAGACGCGCGGCGACAGAGGAGCAGGGAAGCTCCTTCTGTCGCCCCAGCGCCAAAGCGAGAAGCGCAGGAAAAGCATGCCGCTCGGGCGCCGTTTCTTTTGGTTACTTTGGATTTGCGCCTGTCCTGGCGCAAATCCTTCGGGCGCACTTCGCGCGTCCAAATTTGTTCCCGACAAATTTGTCTTTGGGCAAGCAAAGACAAACTCGCCGGGAGCGAGTTTGGACCGCCGAAGGCGGGCCCAAAGGGCAAACCCCATGGATGGGGTTTGCAAAAGTAACTCGCCCGCGGGGCGAGACCCGCATCTAAAATCACCGGCAGCACCAGCTGCCACTACCCCGAACCCGCTGGCTAGACCGACATCCTCAACCTCCGCAAACAAGCCATTTAGAAACGTCATATCCCCCTCACCTATCCACATCCGACATCACGAAATCGATGCTCCCCAGGATCGCGATGAGATCGGCGATCATGAGGCCGCGCGACATCAGTGGAATCATCTGAAGATGGGGGAACGAGGCGGTACGGACGCGGGTACGGTAGGACGTCGTGTTGCCGTCGCTCGTCAGGTAATAGCGATACAGCCCCTTGGTCCCTTCCACGCAGGCGGAGCCCTCCCCGGCCGGGATTACCGGCCCCCAGCTGACGTTCAGAAAGTGCTGGATCAGCGTCTCGATGTCGTGCATGGTCCGCGCTTTCGGCGGTGGAGTCGTCAACGGATGAAACGCCTTGTAGGGGCCCGATGGCATGTTGTTCAGGCATTGCTCGATGATTCTTAAGCTCTGCCGCATTTCTTCGACCCGCACCAGGCACCGGTCGTAGCAGTCCCCGTTTTTCCCCGACGGGATCTCGAATTCGAAATTTTCGTAGCCGGAATAGGGGCGCGCCTTGCGGTAGTCCCAGGCGAGACCTGTGGCCCTTAACCCCGGTCCGGTTGCGCCCCAGTCGATCGCCTCTTTCGTGTCGTAAACGCCGATGCCCTGGGTGCGCCGCTTGAGGATGCTGTTCGCCAGCACCATCTTGTCGTAGTGCGCCAGCCGTTTCGGAAAATAGTCGACGAATTCCCGCACCTTCTTGTCCCAGCCCTCGGGCAAATCCATCGCCGTGCCGCCGATGCGAAAAAAGCTGGAGTGCATGCGCCCACCGGTAATGGCTTCGATGATTTCGAAGACCCTCTCGCGATCGACGAACATGTAGAAAACCGGCGATAGTTGTCCGACGTCCTGCGCGAAGGTGCCGTAAAACAAGAGGTGATTGTTGATCCGGTAAAACTCCGAGATCATCACCCGAATTGTCTGCGCCCTGGGCGGCACCTCGATGCCGGCCATTTGTTCCAGCGCCATGACGTAAGGCAGGTTGTTCAGCGAGCCGCCGAGATAATCCACCCGGTCGGTATAAGGGATGTAGGTATGCCAGGACTGGCGTTCGCCCATCTTTTCCGCGGCACGATGGTGATAGCCGATGTCCGGCACGGCATCGACTATTTCCTCGCCGTCGAGCTGCAGGGCGATGCGGAATACCCCGTGCACGCTGGGGTGGTTAGGGCCGAGATTGAGGAACAGAAAATCGCTGCTGTTCTTCTGCCGTTTCATGCCCCATTCCTCGGGCACAAACCGCAAGGCCTCCTGCTCCGCCTCCTGCTTTTGCTCGGGCAACGAGAACCGCCCCATCTCGGTGGCCCGCGCCGGATGGTCCTTGCGCAGCGGATACCCTTTCCAGGTGGGCGGCATCAGGATACGGCGGAGATTCGGATGGCCTTCGAAGCGAATCCCGAACATGTCGTAGACTTCGCGCTCGTACCAGTTGGCGTTGGGCCAGAGCGAGGCGATGCTCGGCACGCTCAAACCGCCATTGGCCAAGGCGACCTTGAGACGGATATCCTCGTTCCGATCGAAAGACAAAAGATGATAGACCAGCGTGAATTCGCTGGCCGGGAGCCCATCCCGGTATTGGCGCAGGCGCTCGTCCACCGCGGTGAGATCGAACAGCATGGGGTATGGCCGCTCGGTCTCGCGCTTCAGATAAGTCAGACAATCGACGAAACGGTCCTTGCTTACCCAAAGGGTTGGAATGCCGTCATAGGTGGATTGAACGGTAAATTCGTCATCCCCGAAACGGCGCCGGAGTTCGCCGACGATAGCGCCGGTCTTCGGCCTTTCCGTCGTTGTCGCGCTGCCTGCCGTCGTGGTAAAAGTCATCCTAAATACCTTAAAGGCGATCCGGACTGCGCAACTCGGTGGCCCTCATGCGCTCCGGAGTCTTGAGGTCTCGGAAGCTTTTGATCGGCGCTTTCTGAACACCGCCTTCGCCGACCGTCCAGCCTAGGGGCCGTCTCTCTTTTCCGATCGACTCCTGCAGCAGGATCAGACCTTCGAGCAAGGCGTCCGGACGCGGCGGGCAGCCCGGCACATACACGTCGACCGGCAAAAATTTGTCCACACCCTGAACCACACTGTAAACATCGTACATCCCGCCCGAATTGGCGCACGACCCCATGGAAATCACCCAGCGCGGCTCCAGCAACTGCTCGTAGAGACGCTTGATGACCGGAGCCATTTTCATGAAGACCGTGCCGGAAATCACGATCAGGTCCGCTTGCCGCGGGCTTGCCCGGATCACCTCGGAACCGAAGCGGGCGATATCGTAACGGCTCGTGAAAGCGGTGGCCATTTCGACGTAGCAACAGGAAAGCCCGAAATTGAAAGGCCAGACGGAATTCGCTCGACCCCAGGCGATCAGGTCCTCCAACTTCGCCATGAGCAGGTTGCGGCGCATGGCTTCCTCGCTGACGCGCTCGCCGGGGCGGGGCGCTGGGTCGGAATCGGCTTTGGTAAGAGTCCACTCCATCCCGTACTCCCCTTAAATTTGTAGTCGGGCATCCTGCAATTTCTGCCGCTCGGTACGCCAATCCAGAGCGCCGATCCGCCAGAGATAAACCAGAGCGGCCAGCAAAATGCCGATGAACACCAGCATTTCGATGTACCCGATCCACCCGGCCTCGCGAAAGGCGACGGCCCAAGCGAGGATAAAAACGGCTTCCAGGTCGAAGATCACGAAAAAGATGGCGACCGGATAAAACCGTATGGTGAGGCGCACATGAATATCGCCTACTGGCACGACGCCGGATTCAAAAGGCTCGCCGGTCGCGCGTCCGCGACTGGGCCGGGCAAGAAAACGGGGGATCACCAACATCGCCGCGATTACGACCATGATCGCCGCGATATAAGCGATGAACGGCCAAAGATTCGATGCCTGCACCAGATCGGCATTCATGCCACTCCTCCGGATGTGCTGCAGCGGACTGCAAGGGCGATCAACTTGCCCGCAGATTAATCGGACCGGCCGCAACCGGCCTATAAGTAGAAATACATAGTTCCGAAAAACCATTCGGGACGAACGGCGTTTGGGGCTGAGCCAGGAAGACGAGCGACAGGAAGGCGACCATGCGGCATTCACAGGCCCTTGGCAGTCGCTGCGTTGCAAGCACGTCCGCGATTTTAGGATAATAGCCGCTCATTTTTCCCGTCCTAACCATTCCCCGCATGAAAAAACGTCTGGAGAATCTGCTGCATGGCGCCGTTTCCGCATTGAAAGCGAATGGCGAGCTACCTCCCGATATCGATCCGACCATTATGGTGGAGCGTGCGCGCGATGCGCAGCACGGCGATTTCGCCTCCAATCTCGCAATGACCCTGGCAAAGGCCGCCAAATGCAATCCCCGACAGTTGGCGGAAAAAATCGTGGCGGCACTGCCCCATGACGGCATCGTCGCCAAGCTGGAGGTCGCAGGCCCCGGATTCATCAATTTCTTCATCGATCCCAAGGCTCAACATCGAATCGTCGCCGATATTCACGAAGCCGGGCACGAGTTCGGCAAGACCGCCGTCGGCGCCGGCCGCAAAGTTCAGGTGGAATTCGTCTCGGCCAATCCGACCGGCCCCTTGCATGTGGGACACGGGCGCGGCGCGGCCTACGGCGCCGTGGTGGCGAACCTGCTTGCTGCCGCCGGATTCGAGGTACACCGGGAGTACTACGTCAATGATGCCGGCCGGCAGATGGATATTCTGGCCGCCAGCGTGTGGCTCCGCTACCTGGAAGAATGCGGCGAGGTGCTGACCTTCCCGAGCAACGGTTATCGCGGCGAATACGTTCGGACGATTGCCTGGGATCTGCACAAGCGAGTCGGGGAGAAATACCGGCGCCCGACCGCCGAAGTCATGGCGGACATTCCACCGGACGAGCCCCAGGGCGGCGATAAGGAAGTTCATATCGATGCGCTGGTGGCAAGGGCCAAGTCGCTGCTCGGCGCCGACGATTACCGAATCGTGTTCGACGCCGGCCTCGACAGCATCCTCGACGACATTCGCCAGGATCTGGAGGAGTTCGGGGTTCATTACGACGAGTGGTTTTCGGAACGCAGCCTGGCCGATACCGGCGCCATCGAGCGTGCGCTGGAAAAGCTTCAAGAAGCGGGCTATCTCTACGAAAAAGACGGGGCAACCTGGTTCGCTTCGAGCCGGCTGGGGGACGAAAAGGACCGGGTGGTGGTTCGAGAAAACGGTCAGATGACCTATTTCGCATCCGACATCGCTTATCATTTGAACAAGCTGGAGCGCGGCTTCGATCAAATCATCAACATCTGGGGCGCCGATCATCACGGCTACATTCCCCGCGTCAAGGCCGCCATCAAGGCATTGGGGGGCGCCCCGGAACGGCTCCACGTGCTGCTGGTCCAGTTCGCGGTGTTATATCGCGGGGAAGAAAAAGTCCAGATGTCCACCCGCTCCGGAGAATTCGTAACGCTCCGGCAGCTTCGCAACGAAGTGGGCAAAGACGCGGCCCGGTTCTTCTATGTCATGCGAAAATCCGACCAGCATATGGATTTCGACCTGAAGCTGGCCACCTCGAGGACCAACGAAAATCCGGTTTATTACGTGCAATACGCTCACGCGCGGATTTGCAGCGTGTTTAGGCAGTTGGACGAAAAAGGCTGGAAACGCGACCTCGCCGGCGGCATGAATCGTCTGGACCTATTGACGGAAACGCACGAGTTGGCATTAATCAACACGCTGTCCCGCTATACCGAGGTTGTGGAACAATCGGCCGTTCAGCACGAGCCTCATCATCTGGTGCATTATCTGCGCGAGCTGGCGTACGAATTCCACACTTATTACAACGCCCACCAGTTCCTGGTGGAGGATGCCGCGTTACGGGATGCCCGGCTCAATTTGATTGCCGCGGTGAGACAGGTGATCGGCAACGGTTTAAGCCTGCTGGACGTTTCCGCACCCGAAGCAATGTAAAGGCATGTCCAAGGACTATAAGCACCGGATTCCGGGATACCGAAAACGCCAGCTCCAAATTCCGAGACGTTGGGGCCTAGCGGCGGTCGGCATTGCTGGTGCGATCGGGCTCGTTGTGTACGTTTTCTCAGGTGCCGATAGCGAGGCCCCTCCAAAGGCCCCGGAACCCGTGTCCATACCCGCGCCGGCGCCTCAAGCCGCTGCTGCGGTTCCGGAAGCCGAAAAAAAGAGTCAGCCCCAGCAGGAAAGGAAACAAAACACCGAGGGCAAGAAAACAGCCGCCCAAAAACCCGAGCAGAAACCGCAGCCGATTAAGTCGCGCGAGCCCCGGTTTACTTTTTATAAGATCCTCCCCGAAAAGGAAGTCATCATTCCTGAAAGCGAGATTAAAACGATCAAGCGGGAAGAAAGCCAGGGAAGCAAACCCACCGCAGCGCTTTATCTGGTGCAGGCAGGATCTTTCGACAATCTACAGAATGCCGAGCAACTGAAGGGCGACCTGGCCAAGATCAAGATCAAGGCCAAGATCGAAATGATCGAGATCGATAATTCGGCCTGGTACCGCGTCAAAATCGGCCCGTACGCCACTCTGGCCGATGCCGACAAGATCAGGGCCTACCTGCGCAAGAAAGGCATCGACAGCATCGTGCAGAAAGCGGCGAAATAACTCCTTTGCCCCACCGTACCGGATTATCCGGCGATCCGATTGCTCAAAATGCGGGCCAAAATAATTTGTAGGTCGGCAATCCTTTGCCGACAAAGCCCCTCGTCTACCGCGTGTGTCGGCAAAGGATTGCCGACCTACTGCAGCTTGGGAGCGCTACGCCGAACAGGAAAATGCTCTAGAGATCCCATGAGGGCTCGACCGATCGCTTAAAGGACGACCTCGAAACCCTCGAACTGAGGCGGTCCGAGGTAGAGCCCCTTGCTTCCGCCCGCGCTGGCATGAGCGTTGCGAAATGCCTCCGAACGCGTCCAGGCTTCGAAAGCCTCTTTCGACTCCCACGTCGAATGGGAAGCGAACAGCGTGAAGTCCTCATTGCTCGGACCTTGAAGCAGATGAAATTCACGGAATCCCGGAACTTCATGCAAGTAGGTTTCACGATTCCGCCAGATTGCAATGAATTCGCTCTCTTTCCCTAAAGCAATCTTGAATCGATTCATGGCAATGAACATCTCGAACTCCTCTTAAATCGTTTTTTCCTCAAAATTTACGCTACCAGCCGGTAACACGGCTCGTAACGCACGCCCGGAAGCTTCATGCGGCCCTGTGCGACGAACGCCGCCAACAACTCATCCAGAGGCTTCAAGACCTCCGCGTCCCCCCGCAGCTCGAAAGGCCCATGCTCCTCGATGGTTCGTATGCCTTCCGCCTTCACGTTTCCAGCCACGATTCCGGAAAAGGCTCGGCGCAGGTTGGCTGCCAGATGGTGAGGCTCCTGCTGTCGATGCAATTCCAATGAAGCCATATTCTGATGCGAGGGTACGAAAGGGATCTGGAACTGCTGCTCTATCTTCAGCAGCCAGTTGAAATAGTAGGCGTCACCGTTCTGTTTCCGGAATTCCCGCACCAGGCTGATCCCCTCTTTCATTTCCCGGGCAACGCCGGCGGGATCGTCGACGATGATCCGATAACATCGGCGCACGTCTCGACCGATCGTCGAAACCATAAACCGGTCGATAAGCTCGAAATAGCCGGCGCACTCCGCAGGCCCCGTCAAAATGACCGGAAAAGGCAAATTCTTGTTGTCGGGGTGAAGCAGAATCCCTAAGAGGTGGAGAATCTCCTCGGCCGTGCCGACCCCGCCCGGGAAGACGACGATGCCATGCCCGAGCCTTACGAACGCTTCGAGGCGTTTTTCGATATCAGGCATGATGACCAGCTCGTTGACGATGGGATTCGGAGGCTCCGCGGCGATGATTCCCGGCTCCGAAATGCC
This sequence comes from Methylocaldum sp., assembly GCF_039794385.1. Taxonomy (NCBI): domain Bacteria; kingdom Pseudomonadati; phylum Pseudomonadota; class Gammaproteobacteria; order Methylococcales; family Methylococcaceae; genus Methylocaldum; species Methylocaldum sp. Next base: position 11,618 of record NZ_JBDIVO010000056.1, read on the forward strand.
CACGTAGCGGGCCTCGTAGATACGTTGTTTTGAATGGCCGATCGTGGCGCCTTTCATCGGCCCCTTCATGGCTCCAGGGCCGCAGCCGGTACAGACGTTGAGCCCCCGCAACCCCAGCTCATGGCCGACCTCCTTGGTGTAATCGTATTCTTCCCGGCTGATCGAATGGCCTCCCCAGCATACGACCAAGTTCGGAGAGGTATTCGTGATCAGGCTGCCCGCGTTGCGCAGAATGTGAAAAACGGCGCTGGTGATATCTTCCGACTTGCCCAGATTGAACGCCGAATTCGATACGATCTCCGATCCGGTGAAAACGATATCCCTAAGCACCGAAAACAGATGCTCCCGTATGCCTTTGATCATCTCGCCGTCGACGAAAGCCGAGGCCGGCGCGTTCAGCACCTCCAGCTTGATACCGCGCTGCTGTTGCAATACGCGAATGTCAAAGTCTTTATGTTGCTCGAGCACCAGCTTGGTGTCATCGACAGCGCTGCCGCAATTCAGGACCGCCAGCGAACAACGCCGGAAGAGCTCGTGAAGACCGCCCTGGCTGGTATCGAGCAGCTTCGCCACTTCCAGCTTGGACAAAACCTCCAGAGTGCCTTCCGGCCTTACCTGAGCGTTGATTGTTTGCATCGGAATTCCTTTGTTAGATCTTCCATTGATTATTGATAAGCATTCTGTCGCACTCCTTAAAAAGAAGAACTTCCCAGAACCTGTGGATAAGTTTGTGGAATGCAGTCTTAAAACACTTTTGAAACCCCGCCGGTCCTGATCTTTCCTTAATTTGACGATTTTTATTCTTGGGCCAAAACATGCAAATAATCAAAAACTTGCCAAAAACGTCAAAAACCTGACGCCGGTACACCGAAAGCACTGAAAAACAACTCATCCGTTGTGCATAACTTTTGCGCTATGTCAAAACGCCGTCGCTCGAGCCGTGACAGACCTCACCCCAAGCGGGATGCTCGCGAATTAGCCTTAACGCATTATGCAGCAGGGTTTTGCCGGGTTCTCGGCGGTGCCAGGTGGAGGCCCCGGACGGGTGAGGCAAGGGTATTACGTCTATCTCTAGACTTTCTCGACAAAGCTCGTGCCTAAGCCCGATCACCTGATCCAGTCTATCGGCGACGAGAATTTGACGGATCGCCAGCTTGCCGACCGGAATAATGAGCTTGGGTCTTATAAGCCGAATTTCGGCATTCAGCCAATCGGCGCAACGATCGATCTCCTCCGGAGACGGAACCCGATCGCCGCCTTTCGGGTTCTTGCCGGGAAAGCAGCGGCATACGGCCGCCATGTAGACGTTGCGGCGAAAATTGTCTTCGGATATGCCTATCTCGGCAAACCATTTGAAAAGGGTTTTTCCCGCTGTCCACGCAAACGGCTTTCCGAATTGCCCTTCCTTGCCGCCCGGCGCCTGGCCGATGAGGATCACGGGCGACAACACGGCGCGCCCCATCACCACCGGACCGATCATCCCGGCGCAACGCACGCAGTTCTTCAAGGCCTCTTGGTGGAGGATCAATGAGCGCAACCGCTCGTTCATGGGCGGTCGCTCCTCAGGACAATTGAGGGGTGTCCTTGTCCTTCCGGCTCCAAGCCAAGGTGTGCAACCGAGTCAGCGTCTCCGGATCGGAAATCAAGGCACGCTTGTCGGCGGCGGACAGCGTTTCCGGCCCCTCTTCCACCAATTGGTACACCAAAGCGCGCAACTGGTGGCGCTGGCGCTTTTTCACCGGACGATCGGGCAAAAGAGCGAAGTGGAGGGAATACGTTCCCGGATCGGCAACGTTCAACTCGCCTTCATTTTGCGCACCCGCTTGCTCGGTACGGGCAAGATTTTCGTGGAGCAGTTCGACGACACGCGGCGCCTTATACTCTTCCGGAGTCAGGAAAAATCCGAGTTTACGGGCGAGCGAACCCACCGACGTGCTGCTGGAAAGGATCGAAACGGGTATGGCAAGGACCAACCCGGCCAGAACGGGAATCAGCCACAGGAAAAAGTCAGGCACATACTCGTAGCTCAGCCATCCGGCACCCAACCCGGTCAGCGTCTGCCCGCCGTGAGCCAGAGTGGCTTCCTTGAGGCTCAAACGGTGATCGCCGCGATTTTGCGGAGGCCAGCCGACGCTGCGACGCAGCAAAATGGCGACGACGAATTTGCTCTGATACAGCATGAGCACAGGCGCCGTCAGCACTGAAAATGCGCTTTCGAAAAAGACGCTGAAAGCGGCGCGTATCACGCCGCCATAGCCCTTGATTATTCTGGGACGCATCAGGAGCAGCAAAAAGCTCCAGAATTTCGGCAGAAACAGCATGGCCAGCGTCACCAGCAAGACCGTCGTCATCTCGACCGCATAAGACTCGGGCCAGACCGGAAAAATATTGTCGCCGAAAAAATAAACCGGCATGGTTTGGCTCTGCACATACGCCTCAAAGCCGGTTAAAACCAGAAACAGCAACCATAACGGCGAGGACAGATAGGACATGATGCCCATCAGAAAATACAAACGGCTGAGTCCAGAAAAGCCGCGGGCGAACACCATGCGCAAATGTTGCAAATTCCCCTGGCACCAACGCCGATCGCGCTTGGCGTAGTCGATCAGCGTCGGCGGCAGCTCCTCGTAGCTGCCCTTGAGATCGGCCGCCAGCCACACTTCCCATCCGGCCTCGCGCAACAAAGTCGCCTCGACGAAGTCGTGGCTCAAGATCTCGCCGCCGAATGGCTCCCGCCCCGGCAACTTCGGCAAACCGCAATGCCGAACGAAGGGCTGCATGCGGATAATCGCGTTGTGCCCCCAATAATTGCTACCCGAGAGCTGCCAGAAATTGATCCCGGCAATGAAGATGTCGCTGTACAAACTGCTGGCGAACTGGAGGATACGGGCGAACAAGGATTTATGATTTACCGGCAGCGGCGGTGATTGAATCAGTGCGACGCGGGGATGAGCCTCCATCAGATCCACCATTTTCGTCAGCGTCTCACCGGCCATGAGGCTGTCAGCATCGAGGACGATCATGTAGCGGTAACGGCCGCCCCAGCGACGGCAAAAATCCTCGATGTTGCCGCTCTTGCGGGCGATGTTCTTCTCGCGATTGCGGTAAAAGATTTTGCCGTGCGCATTGAAGTCGCGGCACATGCGATACCAGTTTACCTCCTCCTGCATCCAGGTATCGGGATCGCGCGTATCGCTGAGGATGAACAGTTCGAACTCGTCCGCGCGCCCGGTTTCGCGGAGCGACTGATAAATCGCCCGCAGTCCCGCGAATACCCGCACCGGATCCTCGTTGTAGATCGGCATCACCAGCGCCGTGAGCGCCGGCTCCTGGTCGGACGTCATGTCCGGATTCGGGACCAGTCTCGAAATCGAGCGCTTGTCGCCACCCCGAAGCAAGCACCAGAATCCGAGCGTAGCGGTCCAAAACGAGGTGCTGATCCACAGAATCAGCAAGGTATAAAGTATGAGCAGCACGATCTCCTGCGGCGTTATTCCGTTCTGCAGGAAAGCGCTCGTTATCATGGCAAGCGCCGCGAAGGCCGTCAGGGTTACCAGAGTGAAGAAAAACGTTCGCCTTAAAGTGCGGACATAGCCCGGCAGAGCGCTGGCATTGGAAGACATATTTGAAAAAGGGTTAGCTGCTTTGATGAGTCGATTTGAACAGCCAGAATCTCAGCGGCTGTTCGGCCATAGGAACGGAGTCCTCGGGCGGAGTGGGTCGGGGCAGAATTTCTCTTAGCATTTCACCCGTCTCAGACGGCGGATCCGGATTTCCGAACAGAGCGTCGCTGGCCGACGGGCAACCGGTCAGCAGCAAGGCGGCGCGGGCCGCAGCTATGGGATGAGGATCCTTGGACGGAGACAAGCGCATGGCTCGCGCCAAGGCGTGGTCGAAACGCCGCTGGGCCTCTTCTATCGCACGCTTGAGCAATTCGTCTCCAGCCCCGCGTCCGACCCGGCGGCGGGCACGGTTCAGACAGTCGTCGGCTAAGTTCTCGATCAAATCCTGCCGAGACAAGCCGAGGCTCTGCAGGTAGGCGACGACCCGCTCCTTGATCCCGGGAAGCCATGATTGAGGAGCGGAGTCCGCATCGCCGGACGTTATCATCTCTTCTAAAATCCGTACTTGATTCATCGACGGTTCCACTGATAAACCCACGTTTCGGTAAGCGCATCCTTGCCGGATTTCAACATCGCACGCAACTCGACCGGGTCTTTATCTTTTTCGGGTTCTAAATCAAAGCTCAAACGCCACTGATCATTTTCACTGTTTTTCTGAACCACGGTATTGGTAATCTTACCGGCGGAAGCACTTACCTCGGCTTCGACCGAGGCCTTGTCGCTGAGCAGCTTGAGCGTAGGACTGGCGAACTCGACGACGAATTTGCGATTAGGACTATCCGGAATGGTCGCGCCGATACGGGTGGCCGCGACTTTTCCGCCGCCAGGCGCGGTGAATTCGTCCAATTCGAAATGGAGACGATAGCTGTACGTATATTCCTTGCCTTCTCCGGTTGGCTGATCGGGCACCCAAAAAGCGACGATATTGTCGTATTTCTCCGCGTCGCTCGGAATTTCAATCAGGTAAACCGCGCCCGGCCCCCAATCGCCCAAAGCTTCGATCCAGGCGCTGGGACGGCGGTTATAGCTGGCTTCCAAGTCTTGGTAATGATCGAAATTGCGGTCTCTTTGCATCAAGCCGAAACCCACGGGCTTCTCATCTCTGAAGACGCTGATGCGAAGCTGGCGCGGGTTGTTCAACGGACGCCATACCCATTCGCCGGTGCTTCTCCCGATCAATAAGCCATCGGAATCGTGCACCTCCGGCCGGAAGTCGTCCATGAAACGATCGGTGTTCTCGCCGTGAAAGAACATGCTGGTTAGCGGCGCAATTCCAATCCGTTCGATGCTCTGGCGAAAATAAAGGTGACTCGTCACATCCATGGTCAAATCAAGGCCGGGGTGAATGACGAAGCGATAAGCGCCGGTTACCCTTTGGCTATCCAGTAAAGCGTGCACCGTGAGCGAACTCGCGTCCTTCGCCGGCTTTTCGATCCAGAACTCTTTGAAGATCGGGAACTCCTCCGCCTTAGGCAAACCGGTATCGATCGCCAGCCCGCGCGCGGACAAGCCGTACAACTGTCCCAATCCGACCGCCCGGAAATAACTGGCGCCTAGAAAAACGGCGATTTCGTCGGAGACGTCGTCTTTCCGCAGCGGATGATGGAAGCGTATACCGGCAAATCCTAGATCCGCGGGAAGTGGATTGGGAAATTGATTCTTGCCGAAGTCGAATAGTTCCGGCGAATACGCGAGCCGCGTCGCATTTCCGTGGTCCACGATATTGATGATCACGCGGTCCTTGAACATAAAACCGCGATGGAACGCCTGAATTTGAAAGGGCAGGTTCTCATCGCGCCAGAGGGCTTTTTCCGGTTTATACCGAATATCGCGGTATTGATCGTAATCCAGCTTGGTCAGAAACTCGGGCATCCCGGCTTCGTCGCGCACATAAGGCTTGCGGGCTAATTCCTTTGCCTTCTGCTCCACATCCGAAAACTCGAAAGGCTTGGCCGGCGCTTTGTCGGCCGGAGGTGTAACGGGTGCGCTCGGAGCTGGAACTTGGGGTGGCGGCGGCGCCGGCTTGCCGGGCTCGGCCAAGGCATCATTGAAAAATAAAGGACACAAAAAGACGACAATCCAGCTTCGAAAGCTCACAGTGTGTTTTTCCTCGGAAACTCAGTAACCAAATCTTGTGCTGCGGACCAGGCTCAGATCTCTTACGTTCACATGCATTTTTCCTTGCCCGAGCTCAAAAGCCGGGGCAAATTAGCCCTAAATAGCAAAACCCACAATATTGTCAAGGCATTACTAAACGACAAGCACGCCAAGAATACTCGACTGATCACTGTCGTGATCGAGTATTACGGACTTTGCTTGCAAAACGGGTGTATTAAAAAGAACGAACTGCTTCAAATACGACTCAGTCGGAATCTTAGGACCACGAAAGAGGATGAGAACGCGGCGGAAACACGCCATTTGGGCATAGTATAACCTGCCGGTGCATAACGAAAAATCATTCCGTCGAGGTACTGTCCGAGCTCTTCCATCGAAAGCGCGTCCAGCTTCCCCCTCTTGTACAGGAAAGATCGTTTCATGAAAATGCCGTGATCAAATTGGAAACAGCGCGCGGTCGCCGCCATGAAAAGCCTAATCGTCATCCGTCACGCCAAATCCGACCGGGATCAACCGTTTCTGGCGGATATCGACCGTCCCTTGAACAACCGCGGCAAACGCGATGCGCCGGTCATGGGCGATGTATTGAAGTTTCGCGGACAGGAACCGGATCTAATCGTAACGAGCCCGGCAAAACGCGCTCTCGAAACCGCCGAACTGATCGCGGAAGCGGTCGGCTACGACAGCCGGGCAATCGCGGTACGTGACAGCATTTACCTGCAAGGGACACCGGCTCTCCTCGAATTGATTCGGTCCCTAGAGAATATCCATAACAGAGTCTACCTAATCGGCCACAACCCCGATCTCAGCGAACTGGTCACTCGGCTGACCGGCGAAAGTCTCGGCACTCTTCCGACCTGCGGAATCGCTGCGATCAAGTTCCCGGTCGATGCCTGGGCATACGTCATGCACGGGAGCGGCCGTCTGGTTTTCTTCGACTCTCCCAAACAGCACCCTTGACCATCTCCCGCACCCGCCCCCCCCCCGGACAATAGGGTTTAAGCTAACGCGGTGGGTGTATCCTGACATTCAGATTGGTCGCGGAACTGGTCAGAATGTCGGCTCGCTCGGCGAAATCCCGCAACCGCACTTCCGGGTAGTCGGAAGGCCTTCCCAGCGCCAGTGGATAGGACACGATGTTTTCTTCCCCCGGCTTTCCCAGCACGAAGATGACGCCGCCGTACTCGTCTTGAAAGCGCGATAGACTCATTCGCAGGTTGCCGCGCCCGGGATCGGCAAGGTAGACCCGGTCACCAGCAATTCCTCTCAGTACGGCGAAATGGTGATATCCGAAAGGATGCACGTAGACCAGGACGGGCGCTATCAGCTGTTTTAGCTGATCGATCGTCAATTCGAAGCCTGCTGCCCGGTAGCCTTTTTGCTGAGCCACCTTCTTGAGATCGAGCAGCGAAAAACCGATCCGCTTCTTGTGTGCCCATTGCTCCTTGGTCAAATTGACCAAAATTGCATTAAGGCGATTCAGAATATCTTGCTCGGAGGTATCCTCGCCATAGTAGTACCGCAGCAGGGTCGCCAATGCCGCGGCACCACAGGAATAATCGAGACGCTGCTTGACGACCGCCCGATCCCGGAGCTCGATCAAGGTATGCCGCGTTATCGCGGGCGCCGTTCTCGGCTCGGCCACAACCGTGTGTGCCATGGCAGCGCACAGCAACACCCCCCACACAATTAAGCCGCTTATCTTTGTCATTCCCTTTCCCTAAACCAGACAGCGATGGACAATGTTTCCTTATACCACTAAATCCGCGAATTAGTCGTTAGGTTCGCACTTTGAGTGCATGCTTGTGATTCGCAAGCCTGACGTAGCGATGTTGTCCTGTCCACCTGATTTTGCGTAATGCCGCCATCGGCTGCTGACGTGTTCATGGCGTTTTGAAGCGCCGCCTGCGCCAGATAGGCTTGCGTCAACACCTCAGACGGTGTGCCGGAAAAAAGCTCGCGAGCCAATCCTTAGTGCCCGTTCGTTTGTCACCTCGTCTTCAGCAAAAAGGCGGGGACGGACTGACCGCCCCCGCCTGACTCCCCGGTCCCGATCAGGATGCCGTCGGGACCCCGAGTTTGCCGTTAGTGGATACTCTGGTTCGTGACCTGTACGATATCCTGGAAGGCTCGTCCGAAGAGGCTCAGATTAACCGCAGTTACCGTAGGTACGGCTACATTGAGGCATGTGTTTCCAATACTGAAAAAACCAGAGCAAGACTGACCGCCCTCGACGGCCGCGAGCTGCGTTTCAGTCATCGGCGTCAGATTGGACACCTGCCCCAAAGCACGAAAATCGTTGTCGGCCAACGCCGGGCCGGCAACCATCACCGAAGACAACACAGCA
>NZ_JBDIVO010000057.1:0-19591 GCF_039794385.1 Methylocaldum sp.
TAAACGCTCCTCTTGCGGGAAAGAACCGTCGGCATTGCTCGGATGGCCGGGCGGGAATTCCACGGCTATAAGAGTTGTATCGGCTCGGCATGCAAAAACTGGAGCCCTCGGGTGTTTCTCTAGGGAAACGGGCGCAGGTAATCGGCTGTCGTGTCGTTTGGGAGGATAAGAACAGGTTCAGGCGTCACGCATATCGAACCGCAGGCTCGGCAAAGAACGTTTTCAGGACGGCCGCCAAGTATGGTTGATCGAGAACGCCCGCGCTTTCCCGAATGCTGTGCATCGCCCATAAGGGGCAACCCACGTCGACCGTAGGGATGCCCAGCCGAGCGGCGGTCATCGGGCCTATCGTGGAGCCACACGCGAGATCGGTCCGGTGGGAATATTTCTGGTAGAGTACATCCCCCTGCCGGCACAGCTCGATGAACTTTGCTTCCGTCATGCTGTCGGTAGCGTAACGCTGGTTCGCGTTGACCTTGATCGCGGGTCCCAGGTTGACCGCGATGCGGTGCAGCGGCTCGTAAGCGTTGGGGAAATTGGGATGATAGGCGTGAGCCGCGTCGGCGCTGATCATAAAACTGCGGGACAGGGCTTGCTTGTAGCCGGATACGTCCGCATCGGCGGCGTAGGCGATGCGTTCCAGAACATCCGAAATGAAGCTTCCCATCGCACCCCTGTTGCTTTCGCTGCCGATTTCCTCATGGTCGAAAAAAGCGCCTACGCAGGTGCTTTCCGATGCTTCGGTTTCCAAAAGCGCTACCAAGCCGGCATAGCAAGAGCTGAGATTATCGAGTTGGCTGTCGGCGACGAACTCGAGCTGAGGTCCCCAGAAAGAGCCTTTTTGGGTATCGTAGACGTTCAAGTCCCAACTGAGAATGTCGCTGGGCTTACACTCAGCCTTATCCGCCACAAGGTTGAGAAATTTGTGCTCCGGCGTTTCGGCGTCGCAAAAACCACTAAACAACAACGGCAACTCGTTTTGTTTATTGAGCTTCAATCCGTCTTCGTTCACGGAGCGGTTCATGTGAATGGCCAGATTGGCCAACCGCACCAAAGGCTGTTCGAAATGAATCAGCCGGCTCTGCAGCATCGAGTCGCTTCTGACGCAGATTCGTCCAGCGAGGCTCAGGTCCCGGTCGCTGAAGGTGGCTAGGATTGGCCCGCCGTACACTTCGACGGCGAGACGCATCATGGTTTCCGTCTGGTGCGGGGCCTTGGGTTTAAGGCGCAAACCGGGCGAGTCCGTATGAGCGCCGACAATGCGAAAGCCGCTTTCGATCATGGGCCTGGAGCCGACAATAAAAGCAATCAGCGAAGACCCGCCGCGGATGACGTAGTGTCGCCCTTCCGGACGCAAACTCCAGGTTTGACTTTCCTCCAGGCGTGTGAAGCCCTTCTCGCGCAAGCGTTTTTCCATCGTGGCAACGGCATGCCACGGGCTGGGACTGGCATCGATGAAGTCGAGCAGCCCTTGAGCGTGTCTAGCAATTTCGGGAGGAATCATGCTGAAGAATCTCAATAAAACGTTTGACGAGACTTGGTTCTGAATCGATACTATGTGGTGGGTGTCCGTTACAGACGGGGCCCTAACGGAGGAGTGACGATGCTAACAAAGATTCTAAAAAGCGTGATTTTCTTGCTTGTCGTGCAAGCGTTTACGGCAGTCGCCTACGCGAAGCAGGAAGACACCAGCTTTCAACAACTAAAAGACAAATACTATCAAGATCACCCCGGAAAGGGAAAATTCGGGGACCTTTGGGAGCCGATTCCCATCCAGAAATATTGGAATCCGAAGGACTTTTATAAGCCGCCTACAACCGTGACCGGCGAAGTTACACGCGAGCAATGCGTTGTCTGCCATCAGTCCGTAACGCCCGGTGCGTTCCATGCCTGGCAAAATAGCAGCCATGCGAACTTGGACAAGATTCGCAACATGCCCAATGCTCAGGACCCGCGCTTCTATAAGAAAGCGAAGCTAGCCGAAGTCGAGCAGCAACTGGTCAAGCAAGGGCTGCTCAAAGACGGCGAACAGCTCAAAGATGTTGGCTGTATCGACTGTCACGGCAGTGTCGGCGCCAGCTCCATTCAGCACGACAAAGATTTGGTGATGCCGGATCGGGCCAAGTGCGGAACCTGCCACACGACCGAATTTGCCGAGGCCGAGTCCGAAAAGGATCAGGAGTGGCCGCAAGGCCAGTGGCCTAAAGGCCATCCGTCCCACGCGATGGACTGGAAGGCTAACGTGGAGACCGCGATTTGGGCGGGAATGGCGGAGCGCGAAATCGCCCAAGGCTGCGATATGTGCCATTACCAGCAGAACAAATGCGACGGCTGCCACACGCGGCATACGTTTTCTGCGGCCGAGGCGCGCCAGCCGGAAGCCTGTTCGACCTGCCACAACGGCGTGGACCACAACGAATGGGAAAATTATCTGCTCTCAAAGCACGGCACGGTTTATCTGACCCAGGGCAAGCAGAAATGGAATTTCGAGGTTCCGTTGAAAGACGCCATCACCAAGGGCGGTTATACGGCGCCGACTTGCCAGACTTGTCACTTCGAGTTCGAGGGTGAATATTCGCACAACCTGGTACGCAAAGTGCGTTGGGCATTCAACCCGACCCCGGCGATCGCGGATAATCTGAATCACCCCTGGTTCGAGCAGCGGAAGGATGCTTGGCAGCAAACCTGTGCGAACTGCCATTCGCCAAGCTTTGCCGAGAGTTATCTCACCGCGGCGGACAAGGGCACGATCGCTGGCCTGAAAGTCGAGCAGGAGGCCAAGAAAGTCGTCGAAGCTTTGCATAAAGACGGTCTGTTGCCCGGACAAAAGACCAATCGGCCGGAGCCGCCGAAACCGGAGAAGGATGCTGCCGGCGGGTTCTTCCAGCTGTTCTGGGCCAAGGGAAACAACCCGTCTCACGTGGAGCGCGTATACGCCGACATGTGGGAGCACGACGTGATCAAGCTCTACAAAGGGCTGTTCCACGCCAATCCGGGCGGTTTCACCTACACCGAAGGCTGGTCGGAACTGATGCGTGATTACGCCATCATCATGGATGAGAACACCAAGCTTCGGGAAGCAGCCGGGAAAACCGCGCAAAACGGCGAGTCGTCGACCCGGGTGGCATTGCGGGAGTTCAAGGATGCCGCCACCAGCCGATACGTGCTAGGTTCACTCCTAGTCGCCGCCGGCATCGTGGTGATCCGTTCCCGCAAACGCTAGGAGCGGCATGACGCAGCTTAACGAAGACGCCCGGCGGATCAGCAAACCGAGACTGTTTCTAGGTCTTGGATTGCTGCTTGCCGGGATAGCCATCTTCTTTTTGGGATTGCCGCACTTCTTTTCCAAGGAATTGCGGTTCGAAAAGATCAAGGAGATGAAACCCGGCGATCCGGGTTTCCCCACGCTGGACGGGCAGTTTCAGCCCGAGAGCCTGGGGGAATACGAGATCGGCCGGGCGGATCAGGTGATGGTCTCTTTGCACGCCGTAAGCTACAGCGACAAAAGCGGCGCATTGCGGCGTGCCATTGTTTTTCCGCCTTCCGATCAAGGTTCATCGGCACCGCAGGGTATCAGGGACGGAAATCAGGTACGGCATGATCTTTGGGCGAACGCCGCGAAAGCGATTCGCCAACACACGGATGAGAATGCCTTGTTCGTGTCGTGGTGGGATAACGCTCAACGGATCCACTTCTTGTCCGGGCGCGACGCCTGGGCGGCGCAGCCGGTGGGCGATGCATTTCCTGAGCCGCGATCAAGAGGCTTTTGGGGTGAAATTGCCGGTGGTTTTGCCGAAGACGAGCAGCCTCTACGCCAATTGGCACGCTGGCTGACCATGGACGCCGACCAAGCACTTGCCGAGCTTTCAGAGCGTCTACCGAAAGACAGGCCGGTTTTCTGGGCCGTTTGTTTGGACGATCTGGCAAGGCTTTCGGAGATCGAAGCCTTGAGCGGCGTTAGCCTTCCCTTAGAGGCAAGGTTCTTTCCGGCCGAAGCGAATATCCACGCCCAGATTTCAGCGGTAAAACGCTGGGCTGAAGAAAAAGGCCGCGCCAGTTATCTGGTTCATCCGCTTCCTGGCGGCGGCATTCGTGCCTGGCGCATTACTTCGGAAGAGGGTGAAAAAACTCTTTTAGCCCGACTATTGCCTTTCGTCGGCTCCGTGGGGCGTACTCCCGAGCAACTGCAGCTGGTCTATCAATCCGGGCAAGGCGCTTACCTAAGTATTTTTAAGTGGATTGCGCCATAACCGAGCAAACATCGCAACGCGGAAAGCGGACGTTTTTTGAGCGTTGGGATTGACTGTCATTCGTTGAAATTATCGCTTCGATGTCGCATGCCTCTATTATTCTGCAATAATTTGACCTCGACTTTGTGGCAGAATGGGGGAGGGATGAACGATCAACGAAAATACTTGCGGACGCCACTCAACGCTAAAATATCGATCATGCATGAGTCGCTCGGTACAATAGAACTGACCACAGCCGATATCTCGGACGGTGGGTTATTTGTCCAAACGGCGGGTTGTCCGCGATTTGTTGCCGGAGACGAGGTAACAGTTCAGGTTTGCGGGATGGAGGACGCACCCATTATTCGAGCGGTTGTAGTAAGACTGACGACTAACGGAGCGGGGCTCCGGTTTCTCGACGATCCCGAAGCTTTCTAGTGCTTTCAACTTAATGTCCCGCTGGTCAGCGAGATCATCATACGGCGCCGTTGCCGCTTCGTCCGATCTCCCTTTAACGCATTGAGCATTCAAAACGCATTCCCGACCGATAAATGAACGATCCAGAGCCTACGCTTCAAGCGCGGGGATTGGAGTGCGTGCGCTCCGATAGCCTTTTGTTCAGTGACCTGAACCTCAGCGTCAGAGCCGGGCAAGTTCTTCAAATCGAAGGCCCTAATGGTAGCGGCAAGACCAGTCTGCTGCGGATACTCGCTGGCCTTACTCCGCCCAGCGATGGTGAAGTGCTCTGGCGCGGCGAAAATATCGCACGGCGGCGCTCCGCGTTTCTTTCCGAAGTCGCTTATTTGGGGCATCAATTGGGACTGAAAGCGGAACTGTCCGTAGAGGAGAATCTGCGTCTTTCTCTCGCCCTTAATGGCCTGTCTTTTTTACACGAAAGTTTGGCTGAGGCTTTGCGAACAGTAGGGCTGACGGGCCGAGAGGATACTCCCGCCCGCGCGCTCTCGGCGGGGCAGCGGCAACGCATTGCTTTAGCTCGATTGATCATGTCGTCCGCGAAGCTTTGGATTCTCGATGAACCTTTTACGGCCCTTGATGTCGGCGGCGTTTCCTTGGTGGAGACATTGCTGGAGGCTCATTTGAGCTGTGGCGGGTTGGCTGTTCTCACGTCTCATCAAACCGTGCGGATCGACCGTAGGCTCGTTAAGCTGCCTTTGGCGTGAGACAGATGATCGGTCCTTTCTTGGCACTACTTAAGCGCGATCTATTATTGGCCTTTCGGCATCGGGGCGAACTTGCGAATCCGTTGTTGTTTTTCTTGATCGTGGTGACGCTTTATCCGCTCGGGGTTAGCCCGGAAGAGGCTCTCCTCCGGAAGATTGCGCCGGGAGTGATCTGGATCGCGGCTTTGTTGGCTGCGTTGTATTCCCTGGAAAATATGTTCCGCTCCGACTTTGACGATGGTTCGCTGGAACAGATGGCCTTAAGCCCTTATCCTCTTTCGCTGCTGGTGCTCGCGAAAGTGCTGGCGCACTGGCTGGTGAGCGGATTGCCGATGCTGTTGCTGGCGCCATTGCTGGCTTTGTTTCTGGCTATGCCTACGCCGGCCCTGACCGTACTCGAATTAACTCTGCTGATCGGCACGCCGCTCTTGAGCTTGATCGGGTCCATCGGGGTGGCGTTGACCGTCGGGCTTAGGCGCGGGGGTATCCTGCTGACGTTATTGGTCCTGCCTTTGTATATTCCCGTCTTGATTTTTGCCACTAATGCCGTTTCGGCCGCTGCCGCAGGAATGGCTGTTACTGGCCAGTTATATTTTTTAGCCGCTATGCTGGTGCTGGCGCTAACCCTGGTCCCGCTGGCAACGGCTGCCGCTTTGCGAATTAGCTTGAGTTGACCCTTATGTGGACGTTCTTCCATAAACTGGCTTCGCCGAAACATTTTTACCGCATTTCCGGATATTTGATTTCATGGCTAGGATTGATAACGGCGCTGTTGTTATTGGCCGGTCTATACCTGGGCTTATTCGTTGCTCCCCCTGATTATCAACAGGGGGAAAGCTATCGAATTATGTTCGTGCACGTGCCTAGCGCGTGGATGTCTCTTTTTATTTACGTCTTTATGGCCGTGCTTAGTGCCATTTACTTGATTTGGAATATCAAGCTGGCCGATGTGATGGCGAGCAGTTCGGCGGCCCTCGGCGCGTCCTTTACATTTCTTGCGCTGGCCACGGGGTCTCTCTGGGGCAAGCCAATGTGGGGTGCTTGGTGGGTATGGGATGCGAGGCTCACATCCGAGCTGATTTTGCTCTTCCTCTATCTGGGCTATATCGCTCTGGTTTCCGCGATCGAAGATCAGCGCTCGGCGGCTCGGGCGGGCGGTGTTTTGATTTTGGTCGGGGTGGTCAATATTCCGATCATCCATTACTCGGTCGAATGGTGGAGTACCCTTCATCAGGGGCCTACGGTAACCAAATTCGACAAGCCCTCCATTCATATCAGCATGCTGCTGCCTTTGCTGCTCATGGCCGCAGCGTTTCAGCTCTATTACTTCACGGTGCTTCTAATCCGCGCCCGCGCCGAAGTTCTCGATCGTGAAAGGCGCAGTGCCTGGGTGCAGGAAGCATTCTCGGGCACTGAGCCCCGTTAGGTGCCGGCTTTTTAGCTCGTCATCCGTATACCGCCTGCTGGTAAGGTTCCCGTTTATCTCGGCGCTCTAACCGCTCCTCAAGCCAGCTTATGTCGTCCTTTCGCCCATAAAAAACCCCGGACGACTTGCGTCGACCGGGGTCTCGTAAACTGTTCGCGACTTTGAGAGACGCGAGATTACTTCATCATCGATTTTCTGAACATGCGATCCAATTTGCTGTTCACTTCCTCAGAAGAGGCAGCGGCTCTGCGAGCAGCAGATTCAGCGCTGGCAGCTTTCGATTCAGCAGCCTGAGCAGCAGACAACGCTTCGTCGGCGGTGCTCTTAACAGAGGAAACCTCCGCTTTCAAACCGTCAACCTGAGTCTGCAGGTTGTTGAGGTCGGATTTGCTGGCGCAGCCTACGGTCAAACCAGCAGACAACAGTAATACGCCCAATTTGGTTGCTTTCATCATCGTTTCTTTCCTTTTTTATTGACTGAAATGCTTGGCGAGATCATCCGTCCCGAAGAACAAATGGGTGACATTTGAAGTGTGCCCCGGAATGGATAATCTTTCCAGTATTATTTTGGCACAAATTACCGAATTACCACTAGGGTGCCTTTTTTCACCCAGGTACTGAGTCTATCGATTTGCTCGTTAGTCATCGCTATGCATCCTTGAGTCCAGTCAAAAAACTCGTGAACGGCGAGATTGGCTCGCCCCAAACCGTGAATTCCGATTTGTCCGCCGAGCACTGTGTTTTGAGGGGGAATGGCCGCGCCGATGCTGGTGCGCAAAATCGTGCGATAGGTATCCGGCCCGATTAAGCCCGTCGTAAAGGCACGCTCAGCGTTCTCCCGATTGGGATATGTAAAGCCGAAAAACTTATGGTATCGGCTGTTTTCGTTGATCCAGCCGATATGATATTCACCCAGCGGGGTTTTGTAGTCTCCCCGTTCTTTGAATAGGCCGACGCCTCTGCGCCCGAGTGCAATTCTTTCGAAAACTTCCAAATCGTGGTCGCCTTCCATTACCTTCAATACATGCGGTGCGGTTTCGACCAGCAGCCATATGCTGTCGTCTTTCATACTTGCTTCCGTGTTCAGTGAGAGCAGCGCCGGAAGTAGGCCGAGAACAGATCGCAGTTTCACGTGTTGTCTCCTAGGTTTTTGTATCGTAAAGCTTACGCCAAAAAAATTTGCTCGACTGTTAAGTGGACTGAGTAGAATAAATAGACGATTTCAGCCATCTTGAAAATATTAGCCATGCCAATTGAAACCCGAAAGACAACTCCGTATTCCGATCAAAAGCCAGGAACCTCTGGATTGCGCAAGAAGGTGAAGGTTTTCTTGCAAAAGAACTATTTGGAGAATTTTGTCCAATCGGTTTTCGATACCTTGGGCGATACGGCCGGGAAAACGCTGGTCCTGGGCGGCGACGGACGCTATCTCAACCGCCAGGCGATCCAGACTATCGTCAAAATGTCTGCGGCCAACGGCGTGGGGCGGTTGTTGATCGGGCAGGGCGGCTTGCTGTCGACGCCGGCCGCATCCTGCGTGATCCGCAAGCACAAGGCGCTGGGCGGTTTCGTTCTTTCCGCCAGCCACAATCCCGGCGGGCCGGAGGAAGACTTCGGGATTAAATACAATGTAACCAACGGCGGGCCCGCGCCCGAGAGCTTTACCGATGCGGTCTTTGCGCGCAGTCGAGTCATCGATCAGTACAGGATCGTCCGTGCTGACGACATCGATATCGACAAGATCGGCGAAACACGGCTGGGCGACATGACGGTTCAGATCATCGATCCCGTGAGCGACTATGCTCAGTTGATGGAGCATCTGTTCGATTTCAGTTTGATCGAATCGGGGCTGAAATCCGGAGCGATCACCCTGAGCTACGATGCGATGCATGCCGTCACCGGACCGTACGCTAAGCGTATTTTGGAGGAAAGGCTGGGTGCCGCGATCGGCTCCGTGATGAACGGGGTCCCCTTGGAAGACTTCGGCGGCGGCCATCCCGACCCCAATTTGACCCATGCACGGGAGCTGGCGGACCTCATGTTCGGGGCGCGGTCTCCTACGCTAGGCGCAGCGTCCGACGGCGACGGCGATCGCAACATGATCATGGGCAGCCAGTTTTTCGTTACACCGAGCGATAGCCTTGCCGTCTTGGCGGCGAATGCACATCTTCTTCCGGGTTATAAGGACGGCTTGCGAGGTGTGGCGCGTTCGATGCCGACCAGTCAAGCGGTCGATCGGGTGGCACATGCGATGGGTATCGAGTGTTACGAGACGCCCACCGGCTGGAAGTTTTTCGGCAATTTACTCGATGCTCGCAAGATCACGTTGTGCGGAGAGGAAAGTTTCGGGACCAGCTCCGATCACGTCCGCGAGAAGGATGGTTTATGGGCGGTGCTGTTCTGGCTCAACCTGATCGCCGTTCGCAAACAGTCGGTAGCCGAAATCGTCCGCGAGCACTGGCGCCGGTTCGGTCGCGACTATTATTCGCGCCATGACTACGAAAGCATGCCGGCGGAGATCGGCGACTCGATCATATCTCGCCTCCGCGCACAGTTGCCCGGTTTGGTTGGGAAGACTTTCGGTCCTTACCAAATCAGCGTCGCGGACGATTTCAGCTACCATGATCCGGTGGATGGAAGTGTCAGCGAAAAACAAGGGATTCGGATCATCTTCGAAAACGGGGCGCGGATCGTATTCAGGCTGTCGGGCACGGGAACGGACGGTGCAACCTTAAGAATCTATATCGAGCGTTATGAGCGCGATCCCGCGGAGCATAACCAAGATCCGCAGGAGGCGCTCAAAGACCTGATCGAGTTGGCCGAGAGTCTTTCTGAAGTGAAAACGCGAACCGGCATGTCCGGGCCGACGGTGATCACCTGAGCGGCAAGCGATTTCCGCGGCCGCCGAGTTGCCGGCGGCCGTTTTCGATCGGTCGCCTTATCCTGCTTTTCCTGTAAGCGCGCGGGCCAAGCGAGCATAAGCCTCCAAGCCCAGCGTTTCCGCCCGAGCCTGTGGATCTATCCCGAGATCCTGGATTTCTCCCTCTTCAAACAGGTGCTTGAGAGCGTTTCGGAGCGTCTTGCGGCGTTGCGAGAAGGCCGCGGCAACGACCTGCCCCAAAGGCCCCGGATCGACATCCACGGGCCTGGTTTCGTGTGGTACCAGACGGACGACGGCGGACATGACTTGCGGTCGAGGAAAGAAGCTCTCGGGAGGAACCTCGAAAAGACCGTCCGCGCGACAATAGTATCGAGCCATGATGCCGAGCCGCCCATAACTCTTGTCGCCGGGAACGGCGCACAGCCTGTCGACGACTTCCTTCTGCAGCATGAAGTGCATATCCTCAATGCATTCCGTCTGCGCGAAAAGATGAAAAAGCAGGGGCGTAGAAATGTTGTAAGGCAAATTGCCCACGACACGAAGCTTTTTTCCGTAGCTTAACTCGCAGAACCGGAATTTGAGGGCATCCGCACGATGCAGGCGGAACTTGGTGTTACCCGAAAATTTTGTTTCCAGCGAGGCGGCCAAATCTCGGTCGATTTCAATAGCGTCCAAGCGTCCGCAGAGCGGCAACAACGCTTCGGTCAAGACGCCTTGGCCGGGACCGATCTCCACGAGGTGATCTTCGGGATCCGGGGCTATTCCGAGGACGATACTCCGCACGACGGTACTATCGCGCAGAAAATTCTGGCCAAACCGCTTACGGGGCTGGTGATTCATGACATCTCACCGAGTCTGCAACGCATTCTGGACGCCATGCCGATAGCCTCATCGATTGCGGCCGCCAAGCTTCCCGCATCGGCTTTTCCTGTTCCGGCCAAATCCAAGGCCGTGCCATGGTCAACCGATGTGCGGATGACGGGTAGCCCCAATGTGATGTTCACCGCGCACCCGAAGCCCGCGTATTTCAGTACCGGCAGTCCCTGATCATGGTACATGGCGAGTACGGCGTCGGCACGCTCGAGATATTTCGGAAGAAAAAGAGTGTCCGCCGGCAGCGGGCCGACCAAATTCATTCCTCGTTGTCTGAGCGACTCCAGCACGGGCTCGATAATCTCGATTTCCTCGCGCCCCAGATGACCGCTCTCGCCGGCATGAGGGTTGAGGCCGCAGACGAGGATGCGCGGTGCGGCAACGCCGAAGCGGGCGATCAAGTCCCGATCGAGGGTGGTGAGTACTGCGGACAACCGTTCGCGCGTGATGCTGCGGCTGACTTCGGCCAGCGGCAAATGTGTCGTTGCCAATGCGACGCGAAGACCCGGTGCGGCGAGCATCATGACCGGGTGGCCTCCGCTGATGTTCGCGATGAACTCGGTATGGCCGGTGAAGGTGACGCCGGCCTCATTGATGATTCCCTTGTGTACGGGGGCGGTGACCAAGGCATCGAAGCGCCTTTCCAGGCACGCGGTAACGCCGCTGGATATGGTTTCGAGAACATAGGGAGCATTGGCGGCATTCAATCGTCCGCAAGCCGGGTCGACGGCATTGGCCGTAGGCCACACTTTGAGTGATCCGGCTCGATGCGGCTGGATGTCGTCGGTGCCCGGCGTTCGAATTTCGAGATTAAGTCCCAGCCGCTGCGCTCGTTCCGCCAACAGCCGGGGATCGCCGATTACCGTGAGATCGCAGGCAAGTTCCCGCTGGGCGATCTGCACGCACAAATCCGGGCCGATGCCGGCGGGTTCTCCTGTAGTCAACAGTATTCTGGCGATCATTGGAATGAAGGCATGAAGGACGTCGTTTCCGGTTCGTTCAAGCGAATTTCGACATAGGCCTCGTCGCGAATCCGGCGCAGCCAAAGCTCGGTTTCCTCTTCCGCTTTACGTTTGAAGATTTCTTCGCGGGCTTTGTTCTTCAACAATTCGTCGGTGTCGCTGGACTCTTGCCGTTCCAGAACTTGAAGGAGATGCCAGCCGAATTGGGTTTGCACCGGATCGCTGAGCTGGTCGACCGCTAACCGGTTCATGGCTTCCTCGAAGGGTGGAACCAAGGCGCCCGGCTGGACGAAGCCGAGATCGCCGCCCTTGATCGCCGAACCTTTATCGTCGGAGTGGCCCCGCGCCAGTGTGGCAAAGTCTTCGCCGCCTTCAATGCGCGTTTTCAAATTCAATAGCTTTTGCTTGGCGTCCTCGTCGGACAGTACTTCGTTGGGCTTGATCAGGATGTGACGCACGTGAGTTTTGGTCATGCGCTCGTCCTCGCCGCCTTTGACTCCGAGCAGTTTGATGATATGAAATCCGCTCGGGCTTCGAATAGGACCCTCGATGCCGCCTTCCTTCATCGCGGGCACCAGATCGGCAAACAGTGACGGCACCTGGCTTAACTTGCGCCAGCCGAGATCGCCCCCGCTCAGGGCTTGCGGCGAATCGGAAGAGCTGAGGGCAGCTTGCTTGAAATCCAAGCCTTGTCTGAGCTCGTCGACCAATCTCTCAGCTTTTTCTTTGGCCTTTTGCACCTCGGACGGCGACGCCGCTTGAGGGGTCGCGATCAGGATATGGCCCAGCAGATATTCGCTATCGCGATTGACATCCGATTTTCCATGGGTTTCCAGATAGTGTTGCACTTCGTGATCGCTGACCTTGATCTGGCTGTTGACCTGACTGCTTCTCAGGCGTCCTACGGTGATTTCGTTGCGGATCTGTTCGATGAAGGCGGCGTAATCGATCCCTTCTTGCCGCAATGAGCGGCGAAACTCTTCCAAACTCATGTTGTTGCGCTGGGCGATTTGCTGGACTGCCTGCCTGAGGGTTTCGTCATCGACGCGGATGCCTGCTTTTTCGGCCAAATGCACTTGAATTTTGTCGACGATCAGGCGCTCGAGGACTTGGCGGGTCAAAATTTCGTCAGGCGGAAGCTGTGTGTTGTTTTGCAGTAGGCTGGCTTTGATGGATTCGACTTTTTGCCGCAATTCGCTTTCCAGAATCACGCCGTCCTCTACGACGGCCACGATGCGATCGATCGGTCCATCGGCGAGTACCGCCGACGGCAACAGGAAAAGCGACAGAAAAAAGACCCTGCCGAACCGGGTGCTTCTGGAAAGAAAAAATGAGATCTTGAACATAGTCGGTCGTATTCGATCAATCGTTCTCAAGCCGGTAACCGCTGATGCTGCGTTGCAAGAACCGGTCTACCTGGTCGCCGAAACGGGTCAAGCCTTTCAACTCAAGCTGAACGAAGACCCCGTTGTTGGCGACATTGCCGCCGTTTACGCCAGTCCGTACGTCGTTGATGTAATGCCGTCCAATGAGACTGAAACGCCAGCAACAGGTTTCGCGCTCGATTCCCAAAAAGCTTTCCAGCGTTACCTGATCCAGCAGCGAGTATTGCCAGCGGCCGATAGCATTCCACCCTTTTGCGAAGGGCAATCGGAAAGACACATCGGTCAGGTCCAGGCGGACGAAGTCGAAGTTTTGATCGCGGCGAAACCGATAGGCGATGTTGAGCAGATGATTGTCTCGGTCGTCGTACTGCAGGGCCACTTGGCCGCGGTCGATCGTGCCGCCCTCCGGATTCCACTGTCCGCCGGTACGAAGTGACCAGGTATTGGTCAATCTGGAATAGACTTCGGCCACGAAGTTGGATTTGTCCCCGGTTTTTGCGGGGATATTGGGCAACGTCACATCGTGATCGTCGAAATAGAAAATTTCGCCGATGCTGGCCCGGAGGCGCTCCATCCCAGACACCTGGTCGATCAGTCGGGAGGTAAGCGCCAACGTGACCTGATTGGCGTCGCCTAGCCGATCGGCACCGGTAAACCGGTTCTCGCGAAACAATTGATAAAAAGTGAAGTCATATTCGCCGGTATCGAATACGGGAAGGTTTTCTTGGTTCTTGTCCGGAATGTAAAGGTAGAAGAGTCGAGGCTCCAGAGTCTGAAGCAGCGGCGTTTCGGCCAGCTCGAATTCGCGCTCGAAGAACAGTCCGCTGTCCAGGGAGAAGATCGGCGCGGTTCGGCTCAGGCTGTCATTGAGGCCGGGGGTTTGATCCTGCAGCCAGTATTGGGTGTGCTGCAAGCTCAGGCTCGGAACGACGAAACCGGCGGCGGTTCGCCAGGGGTACGAGATCCGCGGTATTACATTCAGCCGTTGGCCGGTGACTCGGCCGCCGGTGTGATTGAAATTGGCGATCTCACTAAAGCCGTTGAAGACTAAGCCGGTATTGCCCAGCCCTTGCCCGTAGTTGAAACTCACCTGCGGAAGCCGGTAATACGGTCTCCCTTCCGGGGGAATCGTGGGGTCGATCGTTTGATAGTAATCGGCCAGCGTCGAAATGCTGTAGTTCGAACCGACGTAATTCAGCTGGCCATAGCTGCGGATATGCCGCCGGTCGACGATATTCAGCGTGTTGCCCAACTCGTTCAGATAGCGATCGTCGGACACATAGTGCGCATCCACGCGGGAATACAAGTTTTCGGTGAACCGTGTATCGTTCAAGAAACCGACCTGGCCTCGGCTATCGCCTCGCACATCATCTTGGGGCATGTACTCGGCCAGCACGCGGCCCCGAGTCATTTCGGTCAGATACCGGAAATCGCCGCGCAGCAGCAGGCCGCGCTTGGTGAGGAGTCGTGGCGTGAAGGTGGCGTCATAATTGGGCGCTAGATTGAAGTAATACGGCGCCGTAAAGTCGAAGCCCCCCACCTTGGTGTTGCCGAAAGAAGGTGTAAGGAAACCGGTCATCCGGCGGTCGTCGACCGGGAAGCTCATGTACGGCGTGTAAAGTAAGGGTACGCCTTTGAATTCCAGCCAAGCGTGTTTCGCCGATCCACGGCCGGTTTCCTTATTGATCTTTACATTGCGGGCGTGAAGCATCCAATCCTGGTCGCCGGGCGGGCAAGTGGTGTAGGTGAATTTCTCGTAGCGCGATAAAGTATCGCTGTCGAAATGAGTTAAACGCGAGGTGCCTCGCGCCGGGATTGTCTCCAAAATGAACTGGGCGTTACGAAGAACGCCACGGTTCGTATCGAGCTCCAGGAAGCCGGTATCGCTGGAGAAGGTGAGTCCCTTCTCTTGATAGATGACATTGCCCTGTGCGTTCAAGGTTTCTGAAACGGTATTGTGGGTGACGAAATCCCCCCACAGCTTTTGATCCGCACGTGTCAGTTCGGCCGAACCGGTAAAGGTTGCGATTTCGTCGTCCACCATTTCGGCATAGTCGGACCGAATTTCCAACGGTTGCTGTTCACGCGCCAGCCTGTCTTGAGGAGTCAGCAGAAATTCGGTCATAGGCGCCGATTCGGACTTGCCGGCGCACGCTTGAGCCCAGGGATTGGCCGGCAGCAAGGCGGTCAAGTTGCGGAAGCGCTGTTCGTCTTCCTCGGTAATCGTGGTCGTTTCCGCCCAATTTTCGACCTTTTGGCTCTCTTCCGAGACCACGTGGGGAAGACCTTTGGGGTCGGGGCCGACTAAGGAGCAGTCCCACTCCTTGCCGGTTTCGCCAGGGCGGCAGTTCCAGCCGGGAGGTTTGGCCGCCGCGACCGATTTCGGTGGTAATGGCTGCATGAACTGGTCCACACGTTTCTGCTCCGCGTCTCTTTGAGACCGCGCAGGCTTGGCGGCCAGCGCCGGTTCTCGGGACTTCGGTGGACGGACCGGTTCCGGCTCGGCAGTGGCGGGTGCCGATTCCCTCTCCTGTGTCGGCCCGGCCTTTTCAATCTCCGGCTCGTCAGGAGTCGTGGCGGCGGTATCGGGTTTGGATTTCTTGGTGATACAGACCCACTCCTTATCGTCCTTGCTGCGCTGGCAATCCCAGTCGGACGTGGCTCCCAGCAGATAGGAAGGGCTCAGTCCAAGGCACAGGATAAACACCCATCGACCACGATTGAGATGAATCAGAAACACCATGCTGCGGCTGAGGTACTTTATAACTGAGAGGCGAGTCGCAAAGTGGCTGCCACACAATTTAAGCTTGTGAACGGAGCGGCAAGAGTGGCGACAGGGGCGGAATCGCGGAAGGCATTATCTTCAGGCTGTTCTTTATGGTGAAATATCCGGTCCAATCGCCGCATTCTACCGTAAGATCCACGTTATTCGAGTACTTTTCGACACAGGGACCGTCAATATGACAATACAGAAAGATGAACGGCTCGAGGCGCTTTCCGACTGGTTGTCGAAAACCCTCAAACTTGGGGTCAGGGCTATAGAGCCCGCCTCGAGCGATGCCAGTTTTCGTCGTTATTTTCGCGCCTATTTCGATGGGGCTTCGCGCATTGTGATGGATGCGCCGCCGCCCAAGGAGAACGTGCGCCCTTTCGTCAGGGTGGCCGCGCTCCTGCGAAGTGCCGGCGTTCAAGCGCCCGAGGTGATCGCGGCCGATGTAGACCAGGGTTTCTTGTTGCTCACCGATTTAGGAACCCGATCGTATCTGGACTGCTTGAACCCTGCATCCGTTGATCGTCTCTATGAAGACGCTCTGGACGCTCTGCTGCGCTTGCAGTATGGCGTGGAACCCGAAACTTCCGGATTGCCTCCGTATGACGAACGCCTGCTCGGGGTCGAGCTGGATTTGTTCCGCGATTGGTTCCTCGGCCAACTTTTGGGGGTGGCGCTGGATCCCGAGGAATCCGTCGTCTTCGATGAGCTGAAGCGGCTTCTGATCGCATCCGCGCTGGAACAACCCCGGGTCTGCGTGCATCGGGATTATCATTCCCGCAATCTCATGGTCACCGAACGCCTCAATCCGGGCATTCTGGATTTTCAGGATGCGGTCGTCGGTCCCATCACCTATGACCTGGTCTCGCTGCTGCGGGATTGTTATGTTTCATGGCCGATTTCCATGGTGGAGGTTTGGGTGATCGATCATTACACGCGCCTTGCCGAAGCCGGATTCCTCTCTTCGGTCGGTCCGGACCTATTCCGGCGGTGGTTTGATCTCATGGGAATGCAGCGTCACCTCAAGGCGATCGGCATTTTTTCCCGGCTCAAGTTGCGCGATGGCAAGTCCGGCTATCTCAAGGATATCCCGCGTACCATGAGCTATGTGATCGAGGTCTGTAAGCAATATCCGGAACTTACCGGCTTCCTGCACTTTTTGGAAAATCGGGTCTTGCCCCGAATGACTTTGGATAAGGTGACATGAAAGCCATGATTTTGGCGGCCGGGCGCGGCGAGCGGATGCGGCCCCTCACCGACCGGACACCGAAGCCGCTGTTGACGGCAGGCGGTCGGCCACTGATCGAGCATACGATCGAATCTTTGGTCCGGAGCGGGTTCGTCGATATCGTCGTCAACACCGCCTATCTCGGAGATCAGATCGAAGCCCACTTGGGACACGGGGCCTCATTAGGGGCGAGGATAGCCTATTCTGCCGAAGGCGAGGCGCTCGAGACCGGTGGCGGTATTTACCGGGCATTGCCGCTATTGGGCGAGGATCCGTTTTTGGTGGTCAATGGCGACGTCGCTACCGATTATCCTTTCGGGCGGTTGCGGAGCCAGCCGTCCGGGTTGGCTCATCTGGTGCTGGTCCCCAATCCGTCTCACCATCCGCGGGGCGACTTCGCTTTGCATGACGGGATGGTTTTGGATTCCGTGGATTGCCGCTTTACCTTCAGCGGCGTCGGTGTTTATCGTCCCGAGTTGTTCGCGGGCTGCTCGCCCGGCAAGTTTCCCCTGGCGCCCTTGCTGAGACGAGCAATGGCGGACGGGCTGGTAAGCGGAGAAGTGTATGCGGGCTTTTGGATGGACATCGGCACCATTGATCGGCTCCAAGCATTCGATGAGTACTTGAGGTCTAACCGAAAAATGAATGCCTCGATTGGTCTGAACCTGGAGGTTTGAGATGCAGGGCAAAATGTTCCCGGAATCAGATGCAAGAGATCTCAGCAAAGAGAAACGGCTTACCCAAGTTATTTATGCCTTGCAGGCCGCGTCTTTTTTGGTTGGGATCACCTACATCGTCGCAGCGGTGATTAATTATGTGAAATGGCCGGACGTGGCGGGGACTTGGCTGGAGACCCATTTCCGTTGGCAAATCAGGACCTTTTGGTACGGCATCCTGTGGGGAATCGTGGGTGGGCTGACTTTGTTCGCTTTCGTAGGCTACGTTATTCTTACGGCCAATACGATCTGGATTGTTTACCGTATCGCCGTGGGGTGGATGGCGCTAAGCGAAGATCGGCCGGTGAGCTGACGAAATTGTGAAAAAACCTACTGCGCGGCCCGCCTCTACCTCTGCGATGCTCAACGTACTCCTTTGTACGCTGCGCTTTTCATAGCGAATATGGGCCGCTCGCGACGGGTTTTTCACAACCTCAAAGGTTAAAGTGCGTGCAGCGAACCGCTGTGAAAAACCAGTTGCCCCAGAAACTCTTCTCCCTGCTCCAGGCACTCGATCCGTGTGATTCCTGCGGTGGCGACCTTGATTCGAAATAGGTTCGACAAAGGGATGTCCAAAATATGGGCGAGCACCATGCGAATGGTGCCGGCGTGGCAAATAATGAGAATATGCTTTCCGGCGTGGCGGTTCAGAATGTCGTTCCAAGCCGAAACGATGCGGCTTCTGAATTCTGCGAGCCCCTCGGCATCGTCCGGGCGATTGGTCATCGGATCGCGATAAAAACGCTGGATCAGGCCGGGATCGTACTGAGTAATTTCCTCCCGCGTCTTCCCTTGCCATACACCGAAACCGATTTCCTTCAATCGCGGTTCGATTTCCAGTGGAATGCGGCTTCGCTCGCTCATTTCTTCGGCAAAGGCTTGGCAGCGGGCGAGAGGGGAGGTGACGATGACCTCCCATGGGTGATGCTGACCGACGGCTGCGCGCATCTGCGACCAGCCCTTGTCGCTTAGGGGATCGTCCATCTGTCCGCGGTAACGGCTTCCGCCCACGGGCTCGCCGTGGCGCATCAAGTCGATGAGAGTTGAGACGCGCTCGTCGGTAATCAAGTCTTAGCCACCTCCTCGAGACGCTGCCGAGCTCGCTTTACGGCCGCCCTGACCTGTTCAGGAGCGGTTCCGCCGAAGTGGTTGCGTGCGCTGACGGAACCTTCCAGCGTCAGTATTTCGAAAACATCGGGTCCGATCGTAACAGACAATTGTTGCAATTCGGTCAATGACAACTGGGAAAGATCGCGCCCGGTTTCGATGCCCAAGCGCACGGCTTTGCCGACGATCTCGTGGGCATCTCGGAACGGAACCCCTTTGCGGACCAGGTAATCCGCCAAATCCGTGGCCGTTGCGTAGCCCTTCTGCGCTGATTTGTACATGCCGTCACGATTCGGTCGAACGTGGGGCATCATGTCGGCAAAAGCCCGCAGGCAATTTCGTAAGGTGTCCACCGTATCGAACAGAGGTTCCTTGTCCTCCTGATTGTCCTTATTGTATGCCAAGGGCTGACTTTTCATCAGTATCAGCAGGCTCATGAGGTGTCCGAAGACGCGCCCCGATTTGCCCCGTACGAGTTCCGGTACGTCCGGGTTTTTCTTCTGCGGCATGATGGATGAGCCGGTGCAAAAGGCATCCGGCAAATCGATGAAACCGAACTGGGCCGATGTCCATAGAATCAGTTCTTCGGAGAATCGCGACAAGTGCATCATGATGAGGCTGGCACAGGCCGTGAATTCGATGGCGAAATCGCGATCGCTGACCGCGTCCAAAGAATTCGCAGCCGGTCGGTCGAAGCCGAGCAGTTCGGCGGTATAGAATCGATCAAGCGGAAAGGTTGTGCCGGCCAGGGCTGCCGCGCCCAAAGGCATGACGTTGACGCGCTTTCGACAGTCGAGCAGGCGCTCGTAATCTCTCGCCAACATTTCGCACCA